>NZ_DLSO01000200.1:0-2723 GCF_002500165.1 Gordonia sp. UBA7860
GTGGTCAGGTCTCTCTGGTGGTAAGCAGCGCGGAGTTGTTGGGCGCACTGCCATGCGACGAACACCTCGTCGTGGGCCGGGTTCGCCTCGATCGCCGCGATGAGGCGGGCCTGCTGCTTCTCGGTCAGGTTCTCCGCCCCGGCGCGGAGGATGGTCTGGATCCCGTAGAGCGGGTCGCCGGTCCGTCCGCGATGGCCGAGGGTGTCTTGCTGGACCCGGCGGCGGACCTCGTCGACCGCTTGAGTGCCGAGCTTGACGACATGGAACGCGTCCAGCACGGCGGTGGCATCTTGCAGTTTGTCGTCGATCGCGGTCTTGTAACCGGCGAACGGATCCAGCGCCGCGACCTTCACCTGCTTGCGGAATGCGTCGCCACGTGCGCTGAGCCAGGTCGCGTAGGCCTTCCCCGACCTGCCCGGCACGAGGTCCAGCAGCCGGGCCCGCGTCTTCCCGGTGCTGTCGCGGGTGAGGTCGACCATCCCGGTCAGCTCCTTCGGACCGCGCTTGCGCGGGTCGACGTGATGCCAGATGTGCTCGTCAACGCCCAGCGTTGTCACGTTCTCGAACCGGGACTCATCGGCCGCGAGCTTCACAAGCTCCGGCTCGACGGCCCGCCACACCGTCTTCCACGACGTGCCCAGCTGGCGACGCAGTCCTTCGATCGTGGCGTGTTCGCGACGCAGCTGACCGACTGCCCAGACGACCGCGCGTCGGGTGAGTGCCCCACGCGGGGCGACAAGAGACGGCAGCTGTTCCACGAACGTCTGCCGTGCACAGCCCGACTCGTCACACCGCCAGACTCGCTGCCGCCACACGATTCGCACCCGTGTCATGCCGGGCACGTCATGAAGCAGCCGGCGGCGACGTCCACGGCCGGTCGCGACGGTCCCGCACGACGGGCAACCGGCAGGCGCCGCAGGACTCGAGACCGTCACGATCAGTAGTCCGTTGCGGCGGTCCACGTGCTCGACATGGACGCCCTCGAGGCCGAGCAGGAGGTCACAGCGGGAACACGGGTCAGTGGCAGAGCGCGCGTCAGCGCACACCGAAGTAGGGTGAAGCACGTCGAGGTCCTCGTAATGGATCAGGTGGTTAGCGCTTCTGATCCTCGGGGACCTCGACCCCTACCCGTCGAACCTCACCCGGCGAGCCCTACCCCCACCGAAAGTCCGAAGAGCCAGATTAATTGGTGGCTCGAGGTGTCGTACGGAACAGTCTCAATCTGGAAACATGGAAAGATTGATAGGTGCCGATTGAGCGAATCTTGTTTACTATGGGCTTATGAAAACTAAATCAACCCGAAGTGGTCTTTCGCGCGTAATCAGTGGGATTCTGGTTTCAGGGGTGGTGGCCATGGGCCTTGTAGCCGCTGGACCCGATCGTGCCGAAGCGGCGACCATTACTTGCCTGTTGACTCAGAACTATCCACATCCGTCAGTTCATGTTGGTGGAACGATTAACGTTACGAGCTCGATAAAATGTGACAAATCTGCTGCGGAAATTTACATGAAGGTGACCTTGCAGAAAAGTGGTGGCGGTTCTTGGCCAAGTAGCCTCAAGGGTCGCCTCGGCGTAAATTACCTGAAGCACAATTCAGCAACTAACTGTAGTGCCGGGCCGGGCAGTTTTCGGAATGTGACGTATTATCAAGTAGTTGCGCCTCCCAATGTTGGCGGGAGTAAAACTAGTACTGTTTACGGTCCGTGGCGGAGCGTGGCGTGCGGGGTTGCGATGAAGTCGCCCGAACCAGTCATCGTGGAACTATGAGGAAAACCAGTAATTCGGATTCGATTCGGTTCAGTGAAATCCGCGGCGACGATGAAGATTTGCGCAACGAAGTGCCCAACTACCGGGTCGCGTTCTGGGAACAGCGACGCGGTTCGACGCCCGAAGTTGCCTGGTACTCACTCGCCGGTGCTGCGGGGTTTTCCGAGGTACTCGCGTGGACCGAGGTGGAGGCGCAGGGCCGACTCGTGGCGATCTACGTCGAGGTGACTCGCGGCGCCGAGGTCGAGCTGTATCGGCTCACGGGGCACGACCCGAACGATGGCGAACCGGTGTCAATCACCATCTCGAACGGCTAGCTTGATTCCGACGGGCAAGTGCCTCATTGGTAAGACCCAAGACATCGACTGGTAAGTAGACTGGAACATATGGCCGAGTACATCTATCAAATGGTCCGCGCCCGCAAGAAGGTGGGCGACAAGCTCATCCTCGACGACGTGACCATGTCATTCTTCCCTGGCGCCAAGATCGGCATGGTTGGTCCGAACGGCGCCGGTAAGTCCACGATCCTGAAGATCATGGCCGGGCTCGACGAGCCCTCGAACGGCGACGCGAAGCTTACCGCGGGCTTCTCCGTCGGCATCCTGCTGCAGGAGCCGCCGCTCGACGAGACCAAGACGGTGCGCGAAAACGTCGAAGAGGGTGTGGGTGCCATCAAGGGCAAGCTCGACCGCTTCAACGAGATCTCCGCCGAGATGGCGAACCCCGACGCTGACTTCGACGCGCTCATGGAAGAGATGGGCACCCTCCAGACCGCGATTGACGCGGCCGACGCGTGGGATCTCGACAACCAGCTCGAGCAGGCGATGGACGCGCTCCGTTGCCCGCCCGCCGACGAGCCCGTCACGAACCTCTCGGGTGGTGAGCGCCGCCGCGTCGCGCTGTGCAAGCTCCTCCTCGAGAAGCCCGACCTGCTGCTCCTCGACGAGCCGACGAAC
>NZ_DLSO01000175.1:0-908 GCF_002500165.1 Gordonia sp. UBA7860
GATGACGCAGTACACGTTCTTTTCGGTGGGCAA
This sequence comes from Gordonia sp. UBA7860, assembly GCF_002500165.1. Taxonomy (NCBI): domain Bacteria; kingdom Bacillati; phylum Actinomycetota; class Actinomycetes; order Mycobacteriales; family Gordoniaceae; genus Gordonia; species Gordonia sp. UBA7860. The sequence continues at coordinate 34 of NZ_DLSO01000175.1, forward strand.
CGGCACCGGGCCGACGACGCGTGCACCCGTACGGGTCACGGTCTCCACGATCTTGCGCGCCGAAGCGTCGATCGCCTCGTGGTCGTAGGCCTTGAGCCTGATGCGGATCTTTTGTCCCGCCACGCTGTGTCCTCTTCCGTCAGTTGTTCTCGACAGACAAACACCGCGCACCTGGGGCCGACACCGGTCGGCGGGCACATAGATCTCCGCGTGAGTCGGGGATCGACGCTGTTCATCTGTCGTTGTACGTTGGCTCGTCGCTGGTACGAGCCGGTGTGCTCCGGCACCCGCGGTCGGGCGTGTCGTGTCCGTGAACCGGATTCGGCGCACGCGTTACTCGCCCTTGGTCCCGAACTCGGGGGCCTTGGGAGTCATTCACCCGATCGGGGCCGCAGTGAAACCACGTCCGCCGGTCAAGGCAACCCGACAAGTATGCACCAGGTCGGGGCCTCGATTCAAATCCAGGTCGGGGCCGGCGGATTTTCTCGCTGAGAACATGCGACGATACCCACCTACTTCTCACCGACCGAATGGGAAACCGTGGACATCAGGCTCGACGACCCGACCGCCCCCTACGTCGCCGACCTCCTCGAACATCATCTCCGTGAGCTGCAGTCGGTGATGTCGGAGTACGCCTTCGCCCTCGACGCCTCCGGCCTGTCGGCTCCCGGCGTCAGCTTCTGGACAGCATGGACCGGTGAACCGGACGACCAACAACTCGCCGGGTTCGTCGCCCTCAAAGAACTGGACTCGACGCACGGCGAGGTGAAATCGATGCGCGCCGCTCCCTCGGCGCGCGGTACCGGCGTCGGCCGCGCGCTGCTGACTCACGTCGTCGACGAGGCCCGTCGACGCGGGTACCGGCGGGGGGGCCT
>NZ_DLSO01000175.1:990-29872 GCF_002500165.1 Gordonia sp. UBA7860
GCCGGCGGGTGAGCCTGGAAACCGGCACCGCGGAGCTGCACGTTCCGGCGATCTCGCTGTACCGCAGTGCCGGGTTCGTGTCGTGCCCGCCGTTCGCCGGCTACCAGGCAAGCCCGCACAACCAGTTCATGACGCTGCCGCTGTAGCCCGGTTCATGCGCGGCCGCTGCAGGCGGTTCGTGCTCAGCCCGCCGACTTCGCGATCTCCGCGCGCGCGGCAGCCACCAACTCCTCATTGGTGTGTGCGTGTCCCCATAGCCCCCAGCCGCCGGGTGCGGCCTCGGTGAGTAGCACCCAGGTGCGTTCTGCGAGCAAATCGTCACCGGCTGCCCGCACCACCAGATCGGTGAGCTGGGCGACGACGGCTACCTGCTGCTCTCGGGTGAGCGCGCCGGCGTTGGTGAGTACCTGAACGCGGACGTGATGCGCATTTGCATTGACGTCGGAGAACGAACCCGACGGCAACTCATGCACGAAGGCGGCGGTGTTGTCACGGAACATCGAGATGTCCGGAACTCCTTCGACCGTCATCACCGTCGTGGCGGCATCGGCAGCCAGCTGCGCGGTGTCGTCGAAGGTTCCGGCGGGTGCGTAGACGTCGATCATGGGCATGGCAGTTCTCCTTTGTTATCGGATGGGTTCGTATCTCACGCGACGGGTGTGGCCGGCCGATCGAAGCGCGCGAGTTGGCCGCCGGTGATGCGTTGCTGGTTGTCGGGGTCGTCGAGCAGCGTGTACGGGAACACCTGCGCCGGCGCGCTGACCGCGTCCAGTCGAGAAAGCTGCTCGGGTGAGAGGTCGACGGCGAGCGCCGCGAGATTGCTCTGTAGCTGCTCCACCGAGCGCGGCCCGATGATGGGCGTGACGCCCTGGGCGGCCACCCAGGCGATGGCGACCTCGCCCGGTGTCGTGCCCAGCTCTTTCGCCACGGCGATGACCTCGTCGAGGATCGCGGTGCGCTGGGTCGAGTTCTCCGGCTGGAAGACCTTGCCGCCGAAACCTTGCGCGCGGCCGGTGCCACCGTCGCGGTATTTGCCGGTCAGCACGCCACCGCCGAGCGGCGACCACGCCGCGAGCCCGAGGCCAAGGGCATTGCCCGCCTGCACCAGCTCGGCCTCTGCGGTGCGTTCGACGAGACTGTGCTCGAATTGCAGCGCCGCGATCGGCAGCGTGCCGCGGATCTCGGCGATGGTGGCAGCGCGTGCCACACGCCACGCCGGGAAGTCCGAGAACCCCGCGTAGAGAATCTTGCCCGCACGCGCGAGGTCGTCGAATCCGCGGAGCAGTTCCTCCACCGGCGTGACACCGTCGGAGTAGTGGACCCACAGCAGGTCGATGTGGTTGGTCTGCAGTCGTCGCAGACTCTGCTCCACCGAGCTGACCATTGCCTTGCGACTGTTGCCGGTCACGAGGATTCCGGCCGTCGGGTCGGCGCGCTGGGTGAACTTGGTGGCAAGCACGAACTCTTCGCGTCGACCCTGCAGCAGCCGGCCGAGAATCTCCTCGGACTCGCCGAACTGATAGCTGTCGGCGGTATCGAGGAAGTTGCCGCCCACGTCGGCATAGGCATCGAGAATCTTCGACGACTCGTCCGGCGTCGAACCGTGACCCCAGCGGGTACCGAAATTGCCGGTACCGAGGATGACCTCGGAGACGCGCAGCCCCGTGTGCCGACCGAAGGCCCGGTATCGCATGGATCGGTCGTGAATACCGTTGTCGCTCATTGTCTTTCCGTACTGTCGAGATCTGTGTGTCGAAGCGATCGGGTCAGACAACCGCAGATGCGGCTGCCGTTGCGGCACGCTCGATGACGTCGGCGACGACGTCGGGGTGCGAGAGCATGACGACGTGGCTCGATCCGGGGACCTCGGTGATCTCCGCCCCTGCTCGCTCGTACATCCACCGTTCGAGGTCGGGGTTGATGGTGCGGTCGGCGCCCGCGACGATCCCGTACGACGGCCGGTCCCGCCATGCCGCGGCCGCGGCCGGAGCGTCGAGCGCCTCAGCGCGGATGGGCACCTGCGCGTGCGCCATGAAGTCGGCGTCTCTCGTCGGCAGATCGGCCGCGAAGTCGGCGCCGAACTGCTCGGGATCGATCCTCAAGAACCCGTCGGCTCCGGCGATCACCGCGGTGCTCGCCGCCGGGATGCGGGCGTGCAGCGAGTTGGTGGACTCCCCCACATCGGGAGCCAGAGCCGCCACGTAGATCAGTGCTGCGACGCGCGGATGCGCACCTGACTCGGTGATGACCTGTCCACCCCAGCTGTGACCGACCAGAACAAGCGGCCCGTCGACGGTCTCGATGGCGCGCAGCGTGGCGGCGACGTCGTCGGCAAGGCCGGTTTCCGGTTCCTGCACCACGGTGACGAGAAAACCCTTGTCCACCAACCGTTGATAGACCGGCTGCCACCCCGATCCGTCAGCAAAGGCGCCGTGAACCAGAACGATGTTGCGTACCGCGGGTGTCGTTGCCATGAGAGTCCCTTTCGCGTGATGACACAGGCTGAGCGTCAGAGTTTTGATTGTGGTCGCAATCTAAACACAGAAAGATTATGCTCGCAATCAATAGTTCGGACGACAGGTGAGGTGAAGGCGGTGCGGGTCTCGAAGGCCAAGGCCGAGCAGAATCGACGCGACCTACTCGACGCAGCGGGAAAGCTGTTTCGCGAGAAGGGAATTCCATCGACCGGAGTAGCCGAGGTTGCGGCCGAGGCAGGGCTCACCCACGGCGCCCTGTACAAGCACTTCGACAACAAAGACGCACTGGCGGCCGCCGCGTTCACGCAGGCCGCCACCGATGTCATCCAGCGGATTCGCGAATGGAAAGACGAGCACGACCCGTCGTACGAGGACTACCTCGACATCCTGATCTCCACCCGGGTGCGCGACAACATGGCCGGCGGATGCCCGATGATCGCGTCGGCGAGCGAGATCGGCCGCCAGCCCGCAGCCGTCGGCGACAGCTTCGCCGCCGCATTCACCGACCTCGTCTCGCTCATCGAATCGTCACTGCCGGACACCGTGTCCGACAACGCGCGACGCACCTTGGCGACCGCGACCGCCGCCGCACAACTCGGCGCGGTCGCCGTCGCACGGGCGGTGGCCAAATCCGACGATGCGCTTTCGCAGGAGGTCCTCGACGCCACGCGCGCAACTCTTGCCGACGCGGTTCCGGACTGAACACGATCGAGCGGCGTCGGCCACCAAATGTGTGACATTTGCGAACCAATCGAGTCGGAATATCGCCACGGGCGGTCCCAATCCGCGACACATGATTAGCGTGGACGCAGGGACATCCACATCCGGCCCGCCCAGCCCTCGGGTCGATGACAGGTCCGCACATGAGTACGGTCATCCCCCCACGCGCCGACAAACCCCCGCACGCTGACAAGCCCGTCAGAACGCCACGCGCCGTCACGCCGATGCCGACGTCGAAACGTCCACGTCCGAGCAACGTCACGCTCAAGGTGACCATGGCGCTGACCGGCACGGTGTTCGCACTGTTCGTGCTGGTTCACATGATCGGCAACCTGAAGGTCTACACCGGCCCCGGCCACTTCGACGACTACGCGCACTGGCTGCGCACCCTGCTCGAACCCCTCCTGCCCTACGAGGGCATGCTGTGGATCTTCCGCGCGGTCCTCGCACTCTGCCTGGTACTGCACGTCGGAGCGTCGTTCATCCTGATCGGGCGCTCCCACAAGGCCAAGGGTCGCTTCCGGCGCAAGGGCATGAGCATCAAACGACTCCCCGCGACGCTGATGCCCTACACGGGCCTGGTCCTGCTGATCTTCATCGTCTTCCACATCCTCGACCTGACGACCGGGACCCGACCCGCGGCCAGCGACCACTTCGTGTCGACCACCGAGACCAGCTCGCACGCCTATCACAACCTCGTCGAGAGTCTGCAGCGCTGGCCGGTGGCCGCGTTCTACATCCTGGTGATGGTGCTCCTCGGCACGCATCTAGTGCACGGGCTGTGGAGCGTCGTCAACGACCTCGGCGCGACCGGGCACCGCACTCGACGCCTCGGCGCTCTCGTCGCGCTCGTCGTCGCGGCCGCGGTGATGATCGGCAACATCTCGATTCCCATCGCCGTTCTGGCGGGATTGGTGAGCTGACGATGACGCACACCGCACCCGACGCCGCGACGTCTGATCTCGAGGCCGACCTCGACGACCTCCGCCGCATCGGCACCGACCTGACCGGCGGAGTCCCCGACGGCGACCCGGCAACCGCGTGGCAGCGTCGACGCGACGCCTACAAGCTCGTCGGCCCGCTCAATCGGCGCAAGTTCACCGTGATCGTGGTGGGTACCGGTCTGGCGGGAGCCGGATGTGCCGCCGCTCTGGGCGAACTCGGCTACAACGTGTCGTCGTTCACCTTCCACGACGCCCCGCGGCGAGCCCACAGCGTCGCCGCGCAGGGCGGCATCAATGCCGCACGCGCACGCAAGGTCGACAACGACTCGGTGCACCGCTTTGTCGTCGACACCGTCAAGGGTGGCGATTTCCGTGGCCGCGAGGCCGACGCCTTCCGCCTCGCTGAGGAGTCGGTGCGGGTCATCGATCACCTCAACGCCATCGGCGCGCCCTTTGCCCGCGAGTACGGCGGATCGTTGGCCACCCGCAGCTTCGGCGGGGTGCAGGTGTCGCGCACCTACTACACGCGCGGCCAGACCGGCCAGCAGTTGCAGGTCGCGGCGTCGCAGGCCTTGCTCCGACAGGTCGCGGCGGGCACCGTCACCCTCCACACCCGCCAGGAGATGCTCGATCTGATCGTGGCGGAAGGTCGTGCGCAAGGCATCGTCGTCCGCGACCTGGTGACCGGCGAGATCACCGCGCAGACCGCGCACGCCGTCGTGCTCGCGACCGGCGGGTACGGCACCGTCTACTTCCAGTCGACGCTCGCGCGCAACTGCAACGCGACGGCGTCGTGGCGTGCCCATCGTCGTGGTGCGCTGCTGGCATCGCCGTCGTTCATCCAGTTCCACCCCACCGCGCTGCCGGTGAGCGCGGAGTGGCAGTCCAAGACGACGTTGATGAGCGAGTCGCTACGCAACGACGGCCGCATCTGGGTTCCGAAGAAGGAGCACGACGACCGTCCGCCCGGCGACATCCCCGACGCCGAGCGCGACTATTACCTCGAACGCCGCTACCCCGCCTACGGCAACCTCACCCCGCGCGACGTCGCATCGCGGGCGGCCGTGACCGAGATCAACGGCGGGCACGGAGTGGGGCCGCTGCACAACAGCGTCTACCTCGACTTCGCCGACGCCCTTGCGCGCCTTGGCAAATCGACCATCTCCGAGCGCTACGGCAATCTTTTCTCGATGTACCGCGACGCCACCGGCGAAGACCCCTACGAAGTCCCGATGCGTATCGCGCCTGCGGCTCACTTCACCATGGGCGGCCTCTGGTCGGACTTCGACCAGATGTCGTCGATCCCAGGTCTTTTCGTCGGCGGAGAGGTGGGGTGGGGCTACCACGGCGCCAACCGCCTCGGCGCCAACTCGCTGCTGTCGGCATGCGTCGACGGCTGGTTCACCCTGCCCTACTCGGTGCCGAATTACCTTGCGCCCCTGCTCGGTGAGCAACCGCTGCCACTCGATCACGAGGCTGTGCAGCACGCGGTCACATCGGTGTGTGATCGGATATCCCGGCTGATCGCGGTCGACGGAACCACCGGCCCCGACCGCTTCCACCGCAGGCTCGGCGAGATCCTCTATCGCGGCTGCGGCGTCATGCGCAGCGCCGACTCGTTGACGACGGCCATCGCCGAGATCCGCGAGCTGCGCGACGAATTCTGGTCCGACGTACGGGTTGTCGGCAGCGGCGCGCAGTTCAATCAGGAACTCGAACGGGCGGGCCGCGTCGCCGATTTCATGGAACTCGCAGAACTGATGTGCCTCGACGCGCTCGATCGCGACGAGTCGTGCGGCGCGCACTTCCGCGTCGAACACCAGACCGCGCAGGGCGAGGCGCTGCGCGACGACGAGCATTGGACCTTCGCCTCCGCGTGGGAGACCACGCCGACCGGGGAGCAGATCCGCCACCGCGAACCACTCGAGTTCAGTGCGGTGCCGTTGCAGACACGAAACTACAAGTGAGACTTGATCAGTGAGGATGCCGGCATGAGAATCACCATCGAAGCCTGGCGGCAGGCCGACGCCGACGACGACGGGCGTTTCGAGACTTACGTGGTCGACGACGCGACGGCCGAGATGTCACTGCTCGACGTCCTCGACCGCCTCAACGATCATCTCGTCGACGCGGGCGAGCAACCCATCGCCTTCGACTCCGACTGCCGCGAAGGCGTGTGCGGCGCCTGCGGGATGATGGTGAACGGGCGCCCACATGGTCCGACACCCAACACGCCGTCGTGTCGACAACACCTCCGACACTTCGACGGCGCGACGCACCTGCGGCTGGAACCGTTGCGCGCGAGCAGTTTTCCGGTCATCCGCGACCTCGTCGTCGACCGGTCCGCACTCGACAGGGTGATCGAAGCCGGCGGGCACGTCGCGGTTGCGGCGGGTCAGGCCCCCGATGCCGACGCCGAACTCGTCGACCACAACACCAGCGAGAAGGCCCTCGATTACGCGGCCTGCATCGGCTGCGGCGCATGTGTCGCCGCCTGCCCCAACGGTGCCGCGCACCTGTTCGCGGGCGCCAAACTGCTCCATCTGGCCGCACTGACCCAGAGCAAACAGGAGCGTGGCAGGCGGGCGCACGCGATCACCGGGCAGATGGAACAGGACTTCGGCCCGTGCTCCACCTACGGGGAGTGCGCCGACGTCTGTCCGGCCGGGATTCCGCTCGACGCCGTCGCCGGGGTCAACCGCGAGGCGTTGCGATTCGGATTGCGCCGCAAGGCGAATTGAGCGTCACCAGATCCCGATGAGTTTCATCCACGGCGCGCCGATCGCGGTCCAGATGATGATGTTGACCACCGACATCAGGAAGCCGACGCGGAACCACTCACTGGTCTTGATGTAGCCCGACCCGTACATGACACCGGCCGGACCGGACGAGTAGTGCGCCAATCCGCCGAACAGGCTGCCGATGAAACCGAAGACCAGCGCACTGAACAGCGGCGGCGCTCCGGTGGCGACCGCCGCACCGAGGAACACGGCATACATCGCGACGATCTGCGCGGTGTTCGACGCGAACAGATAGTGCACGTAGAAGTAGACGAGCGTGAGGACGGCGAACGCAACCAGCCACGGCAGGCCGTCGACGCTGGAGGCCACCTTGTCGCCGACCCAGTCGATCACCTTGAGCTTGCGGAGTTCGTCGGCCATCGCGACAAGCACACCGAAGAAGATCAGCGTCTGCCACGCTCCGGTGTCGGTGACGATGTCCTTCCACGTCAGCACCCCGGTGACGAGAAGAATCGCGATGCCCGCGAAGGCGGTGGTCGTGGCGTCGACGTTCAGTTGTTTGCCAAGACACCAGAGGACGAGCAGCAGCACGAACGTGGCGGCGAGAATCCACTCGTTGCGCGACATCGAGCCACTCTTCTTCAGTTCGTCGCGCGCGAGGGCGGGGGCCTCCGGTGTCTTCTTGAGCGTCGGCGCGTAGATCTTCGACATCACCCACGGCGTCGCGACGAGGCTGACGAGACCGGGAACGATCGCGGCGAGAGCCCAGTTGCCCCAGGTGATCTCGATCTTCATCTTCTCCGCGGCCTCCTGGGCCAGCGGATTTCCCGCCATCGCGGTGAGGAACATGGCGGAGGTGACCACGTTGACCTGCAGCGCCGTCAGCATCAGGTAGGCGCCGAGCTTGCGCCGCGAGGCGTCGGTCTTCGGCGTCGAGTCGACGAGTTCGGCGAGCGATCGCACGATCGGGTAGATCACTCCGCCCGCGCGTGCGGTGTTCGACGGCGTCGCGGGGGCGAGGATGAGATCGGCGATCCCCATCCCGTACGCCAACCCGAGACTCGACTTGCCGATCGCGCGCACGAAGATCAGCGCAACCCGACGCCCGAGACCCGTGACGATGAACGCCTCGGCGATGAAGAACGACGCGACGATGAGCCAGATGGTCGTGTTCGAGAAGCCCGCGAGCGCCTCTTTGGGCGTCATCGTCTTGGTGACCATCGCCAGCGCGAGCCCGATGATCGCCACCGAACCCGTCGGCAGCGGCTGCAGGATGAGTCCCAGGATCGTCGCGACGAAGATCCCGAGCATGTGCATGCCGTTGGCGTCGACGCCTGCCGGAGCCGGGATGAAGTAGATGATCACGCCGACGATCAGCGGAATGCCACCGCGCCACCACGTGGGGCTGAGATGGAAGTGGTGCGGGTGTTCGGCGTGGTCGGCGCTCGACGTCGGGCTGTCCGAATCGCCGTGATCGGTCGCATCGGACTGCTCGGTCGAACTGGGCTGATCGGTCGAATCCGGGTGATCTGAGGGCGGTGGGTCCTTCTCGGAAGGAGGCGTCACCCCATCAAGGTTCCTCGCCCGAGTAGCATCCGGGCAATGTCCGACGCCAAATCGTCATCAACGCCAACGCCCGTGACCCGCGCTGCTCTCTCGCCCACCTACGCATTGCGCCGAAAACTTCCCGACAACGCGCTCGGAAAGACGCTCTTCTCCCTCGGGATGTCGGTGCGCGTGCCGTACTTCGGCACGATCCTGCCGTTCGTCGACGAGATGCAGCCCGGATACTGCAAGGTCACCGCACCCAAGTGGTTCGGCGTCTACAACCACATCCACACCTTCCACGCCATCGCTGCCTGCAACCTCGCCGAGGTTGCGATGGGCATGCTGATGGAGGCGACAACACCGACGACGCATCGGTGGATTCCGAAGGGAATGACCGCCGACTACCTGACCAAGGCGACCACCCGCCTGTCGGCCGTCGCCACGCTCGCAGAACCCGTCGACTTCGCCGACATCGACTCCGGACGCGATGTGGTGGTGTCGATTTCGATCACCGACACGCGGGGCGTCGAGGTCGTCCACTGCGAGATCACCACCTGGGTCACGCCGACCGCGTGACCTGGCGCACCACTCGCCCTGCCGGGCCCTGGCGAAACTCCTAGGCTGAACAAGTCAAGCAACCGAGAGGACTGACTACATGTGTGGCATCTGCGGTGAAATCCGGTTCGACGGCTCGGCGCCCGACGCCTCTGCGGTCGACACCATGACCTGCTCGATGACCCGTCGCGGTCCCGACGGTTCAGGACTGTTCGTGAAGGGGTCGGTGGCACTCGGGCATCGACGGCTCAAGATCATCGACCTGTCCGAACGCGGCGCGCAGCCGATGGTCGACTCCGAACTCGGTCTCGCGATGGTGTTCAACGGCTGCATCTACAACTACAAGGAACTGCGCGCAGAACTCGAGGGCAAGGGCTACCGCTTCTTCTCCCACGCCGACAGTGAAGTGATCATCAAGGCGTTCCACGCGTGGGGCACCGACTGCGTCGATCACCTCATCGGGATGTTCGCGTTCGCCGTCGTCGACACCGACTCCGGTGTGGTGACCCTCGCGCGCGACCGGCTGGGAATCAAACCGCTCTATCTCTCGGAGACTCCCGGACGGCTGCGCTTCGCGTCGTCGTTGCAGGCGCTCCTGCGCGCGGGCGATGTCGACACGACGCTCGATCGTGTTGCGCTGCATCACTATTTCAGCTTCCACGCCGTGGTTCCCGCACCCCACACCATCTACAACGGCGTGCGCAAGTTGCCGCCGGCCACCGTGCGCGTCATCCAGCCCGACGGACGCAGCACCGAACGTCGTTACTGGGAACCGGTTTTCGCGCCCGACCCCAGCCGTGCCGACTGGGATGCGGTGCGCTGGCAGGACGAACTGATGGATTCGCTGCGCACCTCGGTTCGACGTCGCATGGTCGCCGACGTCCCCGTCGGCGTGCTGCTCTCCGGCGGAATCGATTCGTCGTTGGTCGTGGCACTGCTCGCCGAGCAGGGGCAGAAGGATCTCGCGACGTTCAGCATCGGATTCGATTCCGCGGGAGGCGAATCCGGCGACGAGTACGCCTACTCCGACCTCATCGCCGACACGTTCGGCACCGATCACCACAAGATCCACATCGGCACCGATCGCCTCCTGCCCGCCGTCCCCGACACCATCGCGGCCATGAGCGAGCCCATGATCAGCCACGACTGCGTCGCCTTCTATCTCCTGTCGCAGGAGGTCAGCAAGTCGATCAAGGTCGTGCAGTCAGGGCAGGGCGCCGACGAGATCCTCGGCGGCTACTCGTGGTATCCCCCGCTGCAGGGGATCGCACGCGAAGAGACCACCAAGGCCTACCGCGAGGTCTTCTTCGACCGCTCGCACGCCGATATCCTGGCGCTGCTCAACGATCAGTACCTGCTCGGCGACAGCAACTACGACCCCAGTTGGGAATTCGCACTCGCACACCAGTCCGCCCCCGGTGCGGATTCGGCCGTCGACGCCGCGTTGCGTCTCGACACCACCGTCATGCTGGTCGACGACCCGGTGAAACGAGTCGACACGATGACGATGGCGTGGGGCCTCGAAGCACGTGTGCCGTTCCTCGACCACCAATTCGTCGAGCTCGCCGCGACATGCCCGCCCGACCTCAAGCTGAATCCGAGCGGCAAAGGGGTGCTCAAGGAAGCATCTCGAAAGTTGTTGCCCGCAGCGGTGATCGACCGCACCAAGGGCTACTTCCCCGTCCCCGGCATCCGTCACCTCGAGGGCGGCGTACTCGATCTCGTCACCGACACCCTGCACGCGCAGTCGGCGAAAGACCGTGCCCTGTACCGGCCCGAGACCCTCGACCGGTTGTTTGCCGATCCCAACGGCACACGCACCACGCTCGATTCCAACGAGTTGTGGCAGCTCGCCGTACTCGAAATGTGGCTGCAGGCCATGGAAGACATCACCCCACGGTGAGCGCGGACGACATCACCGACACCGGAATCGTCGACGAACAGGTCGACGAGACCACTCTCGTCAACTTCGACGATCGCGGGTGGCACACCTACGGGCCGTCGGTCTCGCCGGACGGCAGGGCATTCGCCTACATCGTCGACGACGGCGCAGGCTATCCGCGTGCGGCACAACGCGTGTTGTCGCCCGAGGGTGTCGGCGAGCTGCGCTGGGTCAGCGTCCCCGCAACCGGCCCCGTCCGCAAGCTCGTGCACTCGATGGACGGCGAATGGCTCGCCGTCGAGTTGGCGCCGAGTGGCGGTGAGCACCACCAGGTCTGGGTTGTCACCACTGATCCCGACGACAACAGGTCGCATCGCATCGGGAGCAACCGCCAGGAAACCGAATCCGACTGGTCGAACCGGGCGACGCTCGGTTCCCGACGTTCGTTCGGCACTGTCTCGCTCGTCGGCTGGGACACCGACTGGGTCCTGATCACCGCGACGACCCCCGACGGCACGGCGTATTCGGTTCGCGCACATCCCGGAACGGGCGCGACCGAGATACTCGACGTCCGCGTCGGCGGCGAGTTGATCGACTCCTGGAAGGGTGCTGCGCTCCTTCGCGTCGGCCCGCGCGGATACCGCGACATGCTGCTGCTCCGCCGCAACGACGCCGACGACGCCACCGGCTCGGACGAGATGTCGATGTCGACCATCCTGCCCAACGACCCCGGCTCGGTGACCGATCAGGGCTACATCCTCGACCAGGGATTCGACCACCCATCGCTCGTGTTCGTCGGCCCCCCACAGGATTCCAGCCGCGACCTAGACAGCGTGCAGGCCTTGGTGACGAGCGATTTCGATGCCAAGTTCCCCCGCCTGCTCGGCGTCGAGGTCTCCAAGACCGGAAAGCGTTTCCGTGTCCTCGCCCAGCGCGCGGGCGCGGGACTCGACGAGTTCGCGGTCAGTAACGACCAGTCGACGGTCGCGATGCTCTGGAACGTGGGCGGCCAAAGCGAACTGCAGATCCTCACCCTGCCGGATCAGACCCTGCACGAACCGATCCCGCTGCCCGGCGACGTCGCGTCGGACCTGTCGATCAGTGCCGCCGGAACCATTGTCGCACTGACCATTTCGTGCCCACAGCACTCACCGCTCGTCCATCTCGTGCACACGCCGACATCCACCGTGACCCCAATCCGCGACGACGTCATCACCGGCACCGGCCCGTCGTCGGCGCTGCGTCCGGAGTACCGCGAGTTCTCCGCGCGCGACGGAATGCCCTTGTCCGGCTGGCTGTATCGCGCGAAGAGTACCGACGTGGGCCCGCCGCCGTGTCTGCTGTACTTCCACGGCGGCCCCGAGGCCGAGACCCGTCCCGACTACCAGTTCCTGTTCGGACCACTCGTCGACGCCGGGATCTCGGTGTTCGCACCCAATGTGCGCGGGTCGTCGGGTTACGGTCGTCTCTTCTCTCACGCCGACGACCGGTACGGCCGGTACGCGGGCATCGACGACGCGGCCGACTGTGCGGCGCATGTGTGTTCGTCCGGCGTTGCCGATCCCGACCGCCTCTACGTCTCGGGACGCTCCTATGGCGGTTACCTCACGTTGGCGGCGTTGACTTTTCATCCCGAAGTGTTCGCCGCGGGCATCGCGATCTGCGGCATGAGCGACCTCGAGTCGTTCTTCCGGAACACCGAACCGTGGATCGCCGTCGCGGCGTACACCAAGTACGGGCACCCCGAATCCGATCGCGAACTACTCCGCGATCTCTCTCCGATCCACCGCATCGACGACATCACCGCGCCGCTGCTGGTGGTCCACGGCGCACACGACACCAACGTGCCGGTCAGCGAATCCCAGCAGATGGTCGACGAGTTGCGTGCCCGCGGCGGGATCGCCGAACTTCTGATGTTCGACGACGAGGGCCACGAGATCGTCAAGCGCCACAATCAGCAGCGACTCACCGAGGCTGTGGCGCAATGGATCACACGTCACCCCTCTGCTGCGTCGGCACATCGGGAAGTTCGAGACCGCAAGCAGGGGCACGTGCACCATGAGTAGCAAGATGACCAACCGCCTGCTCGTCCAGCTCGCCGAGACCCGGTCGGGCAACGATCGCGCCAACGTGCTCGAGGAACTGCGTCGACTGATTCTCTCCGGCGGCGCGCCTCCCGGAACTCAGATCATGCTCGCCGACATCGCCGACGCGTTTGGTGTCAGCGCGATCCCTGTCCGCGAAGCACTGAAAACCCTTGTCGGCGAAGGTCTCGTCGACCACCAGCGCAATTCCGGTTATCACGTCAGCCAACTGTCCCTTGCCGAACTCAAGGAGATCTACTTCGTTCGCGGTGTGCTCGAGCAGGCCGCTCTCGCCCGATCCGTCTCGAACATCACTGACGCGCAGATCGCTGCGGCCACCGAGTTTCACCAGGAACTCCTGACCGCAACGAAGTTCAACGACGGCAAGGCCTTTCACGATGTGTCGCGGCGGTTCCACACCACGCTGACCGCCCCGTGCGCGATGCCGCGTCTACTCAACATGTTCGACGCGACCTGGAACCTCACCGAACCATTCCAGGTGATGCGGTCCGTCGACTCCCCGACCCAGGCGAAGCTGAACTCCGACCACGCCGACCTGCTCGACGCCTTCACCGCCCGCGACACGTCGGCCGTCCTCGCCGCCGCGGGTGTTCATCACGCCCGGCTCGAGGAAGCGATCATCGAGACCAGCGAATCACTCGGTGTGCGACCGGATCTCGGCTGACGGAACATTCCGGGACGTCGGCTCGGCATCCGGGTTCGCCTCATGATCGGATGCCGCGACGGAGATGTCGGAGGTTGCCGACGCGGCTTCGCCGGAAGAGGCTGCGCGCGGAAAGGCAAGGCGTACCGAGAGATACGCGAACACCGGTCCCAGGAAGTTCATCGCGACCACGGACACCCACGCGGCCCAGGGATTTCCCGCGTCGAACCCAAATCCGCCGAAGAAGGTCGCGAAGTACGAGGCGAAGCCGAGGAACATGCCCGGGATCAACGCGAGCGCCCCGATCCTCCCGGAGAACATCAACGCCGAGTTGACCACGAAGATGATCACCGCAAGCACGAGGTTCTGCGCAAACCGCCCCTCCCCGGCGATCGTGCCGATGTGCGTATCGATGAGCACGATGACGAGCGCGAACGTCGACCCAACCGGCATGGTCAGCCACAAGCGCCTGGCGTTCGCCCAGGACGGACCGCCGAGCAAAAACGTTCCGGCCCAACCGATGAAGATCGCCCAGGGCGGTAGGTTGAGCGCGGTCCCGCCGATGAACGCGGTCAGACCCGCGAGGATGGACGCGACGATCTCGTGGGGAATGCGGTCACGCATGGACAACCTCCAACAATTCGGTGGATCGGGTGGTACGGGCGACGACGCGCCCGTCTTTGATGACAAAGCAGCGGTCAGGCCGATCAAGTAGGGCGTCGGCGACATTGTGTGTCGACAGCACAACGAGATCCGCTCGTCGGCCCGGCGCGATTCCGTACCGGTCGGCGATACCGACGATGTCGGCGGCGGAGTAGGTGGCCATGTTCAGCACCTTGGCGAGATCGTCGGGACCCGACAGATGCGAGATCTGCGCGAGAAACAGGCCGATGTCGAGTAGGTCGGCATTCCCGTAGGGCGTGAAGGCGTTGCGCACGTTGTTCGACGAGAAGGCGCATTGCACACCCGCGTCCCACAGATCGCGCACCGGAACCACACCTCGTCGAATGTTGTGGGTGTCGGTGCGCCCGCCGAGGTGAATGTCGGTGGCAGGCAGGGGAACCACCGCGACGCCCGACGCCGCGAGGTCGGCGAGCACGGCGCGACGCTCACCGACGGGCAGGCCCGCCAACGACGTCATGTGCCCCACCGCGACCCGCCCAGCCATACCGCGGTCTGCGGTGACCTCGGCGATCCGTGCGGCCAGACCGAAACGCGGATCGGACGCGTCGTCGGCGAAGTCGGCGTGCATGTCGACTCTTACCCCGAACTCCTCGGCGAGGTCGAAGACCATGTCGATGTGGCGGTGGCAGTCGGCGACGTCGGCTTCGTTGTAGGTACACCCGCCCACCACGTCGACGCCGCGACGCAGCGCCTCACGCATCAGGTCGATGGTGCCGGGCGCCTTGAGAATTCCCTCTTGTGGAAAGGCGACGATCTGCAGATCGATGCGCCCGCGATACTCGTCGCGCAGCTCGAGCAGTACCTCGACGCCGAGCAACCCGATGATCGGGTCCACATCGGGATGAGCCCGAATCAGGCTGGTGCCGTTGATGATCGCCTGATCGATCACCTGCCGTGCACGGTCGGCGACAGCATCCGGGGTGAAGCGACGTTTGAGCGCGCCGGTCACCGAGATCGCGCCCGCGAGCGTGCCGTCGCGGTTGGGTTCCTCCTTGTTGAGGAGCGCCTTGTCGAGGTGCATGTGCGATTCGATCAGGCCCGGAATCACCACGCGGCCCGCACATTCGATCGTCTCGACCGCCACAGCCGTGCTCTGCGAACAGATGTCGCGGATGTGCCCGTCGTCGATCTCGATGTCGACGACTGGGCCATCGTCAGACAACCGTGCGTCGCGCAGAACCAGGTCCATGTGGTCGCTCCTTCGGTGGTTCGACGCCGCGTCACACGGCGTCGAGATCTGTCTTCACCTTCGGTCGGAGTTGTTTCCTCGCACTGCACGAGCCGTAACGCATCGGTTAAAGTTGGTCATACCAAGAGACCAAGATTCGCCAAGTACGAGGAGAGAGCATGCTGCGTCGCGGACACACACTCAGTGCCAGCACTGCCGCCTACCTGGAGAAAGTGGTGGTCGACGACCTCTCCCCCGGCGACAAGCTGCCGCCCGAGCGCGTACTCGCCGAGAACCTCGAGGTCTCCCGCACCACGATCCGCGAAGCACTCAGCGACCTCGAGCAACGCAGACTCGTCACCCGCACACCCGGACGCGGCACCGTCGTCGCACCCCGCTCGGCCAACGCCACAGCACTGTTGGAGACGATGAGCGCCGACGCCGAAGAAGATCACGTCGCCGAACTACGCATGCTGATCGAACCGCAGGTCGCCGGCCTCGCAGCCGACCGGGCAACGGCATCGGATCTCGTTGCGCTCGAATCCATCCTGGCGTCGACCCACACCGGCCTCAATCCCACCGAATCGCTGGCCCAGGATGTCGCCTTCCACATGCAGCTCGCGCGTGCCGCACGCAACCCACTGCTGGTGTCGCTGTGCCAACTCAGTGCGGGGTGGGTCCAGACGGTTCGCGCGCGCTCACACGCCACCCGCGAAGGTCGACGCAACTCCTACAACGGCCACCGGGACATCCTCGAGGCCGTACGCGCCAACGACCATGACCAAGCGGTCGCCGCCATGACCGCACACCTCGAAGAAGTCGTCCGACTCGTCGAACGGAGCAATCAGTGACAATCCAGAACTTCGGGACCGCTCAGCCTTCCGGAACCACCCGCACCGCAAGTGACAACGTCATCCTCCCAGCGGGTTCCGGCCCGATCATCGGCGATGACTACCTGGCCTGCCGGCACGACGACGTCTTCTGGGGCGATCTGCCCTGCGCGACCGACACCGCCATCATGTCGATCGACCCGGGAACCAGCGTCACCATCGACACCCTCAGCCACGAAGGCATTCTCGCCGACCAGGGGCGCGATCCCCGTGGCTTCTTCGGCGGGCACGGCGTCGATCCCGACATGGTGCTCGACGAGGCAGTCGCCCTGTGCGCCTCCGACCGCACGCATGTCCAGGGCGTCGACGGACCGCATGTCGTGACCGGACCCATCGAGGTGCGTGGTGCGCAGCCCGGCGACCTTCTCGCGATGACCGTCGTGGAGACCAGGCGTCGGGTCCCCTACGGCGTCGTGTCGAATCGTCACGGTCGCGGTTCGCTGCCGGGCGAGTACCCGATCGGCGGTGCGACGTACAGCGCATTCGTCTCGGTGGAAGGCGAGGGCGACGAGGCCCGCGGAGTTCTGCCCCTATCGTCCTCGAACCCGCAACTGGCCGCACGCTTTCCGCTTGCCCCGTTCCTGGGCATCATGGGCGTTGCCACTGCAGGCGCCGTGCGGCGCAACTCGATTCAGCCCGGCCCGCACGGCGGCAACCTCGACCTCACGCTCCTGACCGAGGGCGCGACCCTCTATCTGCCGGTGCAGGTTCCCGGTGCGCTCGCGTATGTCGGTGACCCCCACTTCGCGCAGGGCGACGGCGAGGTCGCCCTGACGGCGCTGGAAGCGTCGCTACGGGCAACCATCCGATTCGACGTCATCCCCGCCTCCGACGTCGCCGCACGCTTTGGCGGCCTCGTGGCCCCGGTCGCCGAGACCCGGGAGTTCTTGATCCCGACCGGCCTCGACCCCGACCTCGATGTGGCCGTGCAGAATTGCGTCCGGTCCGCGATCTCGCTGCTGGGAGTGCGATACGGCATGGAACCCCCACAGGCTCTCGCCTATCTCAGTGCCGCAACGGATTTCAACATCTCGCAGGTCGTCGACCTCGTGAAGGGCGTGCACGCGCGGATTCGACGATCGGATTTCGCGCAGTGACCGCACCCGACGACCTCGGCGCCGTCGTACGTCGTTTCTGGGCGGCGGCGGTAGGAGACGACCGCACAGCACTGCACCGGTTTCTGTGCGCCGACGTCACCTGCGTCGCAGGACCGGGGGTGCTCCACGGCGTCGCCGACACACTGCGTTCGGGCGCGCTCACACACGCCATCGGCAGCTTGCGTGATGTTCAGATCCGCACTCGTGCAACCGATCTCGGAGACGCTCTCGTCGTCTACGACGTACCCGACGGAGGCCGGGCCGTGCAGTCGCAGCTGTGGCGACGCGACGACACGACCTGGCGGCTCGCCACGGTCCACGCGAGCACGCCGCGTCGCGGATTCGATTCGACGGTGTGGCGAGTCGTCGGCGATCCCCTCGTCGCGTCGAGCGCACCGGGACCGCTGACCGGGACGACAGTCGCCGTCAAAGACGTTTTCGCGGTGGCCGGTTTCGCCACCGGCGGCGGGGTACCCGCCTACGAACAATCGGCCCCGATCGCCACTGAGCACGCCACAGCCGTTGCGCGGCTGCTGAACTCGGGTGCACACATTCGCGGCATCGCCCGCACCGACCAGTTCGCCTACTCGATGGCGGGCGACAACCCGCACCACGGCACACCCCCCAACGCCGCGGTCCCGGCAGCGCTTCCCGGTGGCTCGTCGAGCGGCCCCGCAAGCGCCGTCGCACACGGCGACGCCGACCTCGGGCTCGCGACCGACACCGCCGGGTCGATCCGCACCCCCGCGTCGTATCAGGGTCTGTGGGGCCTGCGTTCGACGCACGGGTCCGTCTCCACGCGCGGGTTGTTACCGCTGGCACCGGATTTCGACGCCATCGGACTCCTGAGTCACGACCCCGACATCCTGGCACTGGCGACCACGACACTGCTCGACGACCCGTCGACGACCGCCATCGGTTCCGGTGTGGCAACACTCGACGACATCCACGTCGACGACGTCGAACTCGCCCGTCTTGCCGAGGCATTCCGCGTACACCAGGCGTTCCAGGCATGGTCTGTCCACGGCGACTGGATCACCGCGCATCCCGGTGCACTCGAGGGATCGGCAGCTGCGCGGTTCGCCGCAGCGGCAGCCATCGACGCCGACGACGACGCCCGAGCACGTGACGACCTGGCTGCCCTCGCGGCGCAGATCGACAAGCGACTCGGCGATGACCTCCTCGACATTCCCGCGGCCGCAACGGCCGCACCTCGCCGGTGGGCATCCGACGCAGAGGTCGAGAAGACCCGAACGGCCACACTGCAACTGACGGCGATCGCGGCCGCGACAGGTCGACCCGCGGTGACGTTCCCGCACCGCGAGACGTCGGATGGCCCGATCGGACGCAGCCTCGTCGGCCCGCGCGGCAGCGACACCGCACTCATCGCCCGGGCGATCGACTTCGCGACCGCGCGTCCGGTTGCCACCCCAGAACCAGGAGGATTCCCGCGTTGCTGACCCGCATCTACGCGATTCCCACCGAACGTATGCACCTGGCACTGATGCTGGCTCTGACGTTCACCACCGGCATCAACGACGCCGTCGGCTACCTCGGTCTCGACAAGGTCTTCACCGGCAACATGACCGGCAACGTCGTGATCCTCGGCATGGCGCTCGCGGGCGGTTCGGGTCTGCCGATCCTCGGACCCGCAATGGCACTCGCGGGCTTCATGGTGGGTGCCGCGATCGGCGGTCGCACACTACGGCGCGCCGACCGGCGCTGGACGCTGGGCTCCACGATCCTGTTCGCAGTGGTCTCGGCAACGATGGTCGCCCTGGCCATCACCCTGTTCATCTCGGGCGACGACCCGGAACATGCGGTGATGATCACGGTGACGACGATCGCGGCCACCGCGATGGGCATTCAGGCCGCCGCGGCCCGCGCTGTGGCCGTCAAAGACGTGACGACCGTCGTCGTGACCTCGACCATCACAGGCCTCGCCGCCGACTCCTTCTTCGGGTCGGGCCGCGGCGGCGGAACAGGTCGACGCACCGCCGCGGTCGTCTCGTTGATCGCGGGCGCGGCACTCGGTGTGGTGTTGATGCGCATCCACATGGGCACCGCGCTACTCGTCGCGGGTGTGGTGATCGCGGCGGTCGCCGTCGTCGGCGCCGTTCACGATTCGCGCACCGGTCGCAGGTACCGATCCGCGACGCACTCCGGGACCATCGCGGACTGATCCGCGAATATATTCGGTGTGACGCGGAATATATTTGCGCGTTAATTGTCGGGTAACAAATCGTTCTTAGTTTCGACTCAGGCACTTCGGAGACCACTCCGATGTCACCAAGGCCCGAGGAGAATCATGAGCGCTTCACCCGACGCGCAAATCGCCACCGAGCACCATAGTGCGGCGGGCGAGAGCATCATCAAGGTCGGCTACGACCAGCAATTGACGAACGAGGATCTCGCTCCGCTGAAAGAGCAGAGCTGGACCTGGTACAACATCTTCGCGTTCTGGATGTCGGACGTGCACAGCGTCGGCGGCTACGTGTTCGCCGGAAGCCTTTTCGCACTGGGCATCTCGTCGTGGCAGGTCCTCGTGGCACTGTTGGTGGGCATCGTCGCCGTCAACCTGTTGTGCAACCTGGTGGCAAAGCCCTCCCAGCAGGCCGGTGTGCCCTACCCGGTCACCACGCGAATCTGCTTCGGCGTCAAGGGCGCCAACATCCCGGCGATCATCCGCGGCTCCATTGCCGTTGTCTGGTACGGAATTCAGACATACCTGGCATCGACGGCATTCGGTTTGCTGGCATTGAAGTTCTGGCCGGCACTCGAGCCGTATGGCGAGAACGGTTCTCACTCCTTCCTCGGCCTGTCACTGCTCGGCTGGGCCGGTTTCGTCGTGATGTGGGTGCTGCAGGCGCTCGTCTTCTGGAACGGCATGGACACCATCCGCAAATTCATCGACTTCTGCGGACCCGCCGTCTACGTCGTCATGATCGCGCTTGCGGCATACCTGATCGCCAAGGCCGGGTGGAGCAATGTGCACTTCGACCTGTCGGAGGGCTCCGGCATCAGCGGAACGTGGCCGACCATCACCATGATGATCAGCGCCTTCGCCCTCGTGGTCTCCTACTTCTCGGGTCCGATGCTCAACTTCGGTGATTTCTCGCGCTACGGCAAGACCTTCGGCGAGGTCAAGAAGGGCAACTTCTGGGGCCTCCCGGTCAACTTCCTCTTCTTCTCGATCCTCGTCGTGTGCACCGTCTCGGCCGGCGTCACCGTCATCGGCCGCGATGCTGACGGCAAGATCGTCACCGACCCCGTACACATCGTCGACAAGATCGACAACACCACCGCTGCTGTCCTCGGCGTGCTGACGTTCGCGATCGCCACGATCGGCATCAACATCGTCGCCAACTTCGTCTCCCCAGCATTCGACTTCTCGAATGTCGCGCCCACCAAGATCTCCTGGCGCATGGGCGGCATGATCGCAGCGATCGGGTCGGTCATCATCACGCCGTGGAATCTGTTCAACAACCCGAGCGCAATTCACTACACAATGGACACCCTCGGAGCCGTGATCGGACCGCTGTTCGGCATCCTCATCGCTGACTTCTACCTCGTGAAGAAGCAGAAGATCGTCGTCGACGACCTGTTCACCATGAGCCCGGAGGGCGCCTACCACTATCGCGGCGGCTGGAACCCGGTTGCGGTCATCGCCGTGGTGCTCGCGTCGATCATCCCGATCTGCTTCGTCATCTGGGGCACGTCCTACGAGGCCAGCTTCACCTGGTTCATGGGCGCCGCAGCAGGCCTCATCTTCTACTACGCCGGAATGAAGTTGGCCACACCGTACTTCCTCCACGGCATGCACGTCCCCGCGGCAACCATCACCACCGACATGGAGGTCGCCGCCGACGGCACCATGCTTCCCGGTTCGCCGACGGCAAGCCCTGCCGCCGACGCCAAGGCTGACGCACAGGGCGCAACGGATTCGACATCGAGTCCCGAGGCCGAGCCCGCATCCTGACACCCGCCTCGTGGCGGCACCGCGTCCGACGCAACTGCGTGGATCGCGATGTCGCCACGAGGCCGTGGTCGACACCACACGACGCAAACACGCGAACACGCGAACACGCGAGAAGACTGCTACACGAGAAGGCAAGGGAGACAACCACACCGATGAAGTTGTGCGTCATCAACCCCAACACCACCGCGGCGATGACCGCGGTGATCGCCGCGGCAGCACGGTCGGTGGCACGCCCCGACGCCGAGATCGTCGCGATCACCTCCGAGGCCGGACCCGCGTCGATCGAGAGCCACGTCGACGAGGCGCTGTCCGTTCCGGGACTACTCCGCGCGATCAGCGCCAACCCCGACGCCGACGGATATCTGGTCGCGTGTTTCGGCGACCCGGGCCTCGACGCCGCTCGTGAACTCGCGGTGGCACCCGTCCTCGGGATCGCCGAGGCCGCAATGCATCTCGCCGCTCCGCTCGGCCGAGGGTTCTCGGTGGTCACCACATTGCACCGGACGATCGGACGAGCCGCAGATCTGGTGTCGCACTACGGATTCAGCACGCAGTGCCGCGGCATCCACGCATGCGAGATCGCTGTGCTCGACCTCGAGACCAACCCCGACACCACCGAGATCCTCGCGAAGGCGTGTCGTGAAGCGCTCGCGACGGACGGTTCCGACGCGATCGTGCTCGGGTGCGCGGGCATGGCCGACCTCGCAGCCGAACTCTCCGCAGACCTCGGAGTCCCCGTCATCGACGGCGTCGCGGCCGGTGTCGGGATGCTCTCGGCGATGGCAGCGATGGGCCTGCACACGGGTACCGCGTCGGGTGAGTTCGCCTCGCCACCGGCCAAGGAGTACCGCGGGCTACCGCCCGAGCTCGATCCACGATGACCCCGCAGGTTAGGGTTGATCCCCATGACCGCCCCCGCCGACCGCGCGGCGTCCGACCACGACGCTGAAGTCACCGAACTGGCCTTCGCGGCCGCTCGTGGCGACCGTCGTGCGCTCGAGCAGTTCGTGCGGGAGACGCAGCGCGACGTCTGGCGATTCGTCGCACATCTCGCCGACACCCGCGTCGCCGACGACCTGACGCAGGAGACCTACCTCAGGGCGATCCGTTCACTGCCCCGCTTCGCAGGCAATTCGACGGCCCGCACCTGGTTGCTCGCCATCGCGCGACGCGTCTGCGCCGACGACGTACGACGTGCGATGTCGCGACCGCGCATCGCGGGAGGCGTCGACTGGATCGACGCCGCCGACACCCGGCAGCCACGCTCAACCGGCTGGGAAGACGTCGTCGACGTCAATCTCCTGCTCGACGATCTACCTCCGGAACGACGTGAGGCCCTGGTATTGACGCAGGTCCTCGGGCTGTCGTATCAGGAGGCGGCCGAGGTGACGGGCTGCCCGGTCGGCACGGTGCGCTCGCGTGTCGCCCGCGCCCGCGAAGCGCTGATCGGAGCGGCCAACGCTCCCCGTCGGGGTGAACGCACCAGCTGACCTGCCTGCGACGCAGGTGGGGACCTAAGCCTTATGACTTTTCTCAGGCAGGCTTGCGTACCCTTGAGACGGCGATGGACCGGTATCCCGCCGTGTCGGCACATTCGTGTCGACGACGATGTGGTCGGTCCTCACCCCAGATGACGAGCGAAAGAGATGTGAGGGACCTGTGGCCGACAAGCGTCGCAAGCCGATCGTTGACCCGCGAGCGGCGGAGAAGCGCCGTTCCCTGCTGATAAAGATCGGTGCAGCCGTCGTGCTGGTCGCCCTGGCGGTCGGAATCGGCGTCTGGGTGCTGGTCTCCCACGAGTCGGCCACCGGATCGTCGAGCAACGTCACCGTCGCCACCGACAACGCCTATCGGATCACCACGGCACCCAAGGGCACCACCCCGCCCGTCACGGTGACGGTCGTCGAGGACTTCCAGTGCCCCGCCTGCCGCGCGTTCGAAACCCAGTTCGCCGGTGCCATGGATCAGATCCGCAACAACCCGAAGGTTGCCGTCGACTACATGCCGATCGCGTTCCTCGACCGCATGTCGACCACCAATTACTCCTCCCGCTCGGCCAATGCCTCGGCGTGCGTCGCGCAGTCGACCGCCGGCGACGGCAACTTCGACACCTGGCTCAAGTTCCACAACGCGCTCTACGCGCAGCAGCCCGAGGAGGGCGGCCCCGGCCTCACCAACGATGAGCTCAACTCGATCGCCAAGCAGGTGGGGGCGACGAACCTCAAGCAGTGCATCGGCGATGGACAGTTCAGCGGCTTCGTGAAGGACACCACCCAGAAGGCGCTCAACTCCGGTGTCAATGCGACCCCGACGATCAAGATCAACGGACAGCCGGTTCAGCTCAGCACGCCCGACGCATTGATCGCAGCGGTCAACGAGGCAGCGAACAAGTAGCAGCCGACCGACACCATCGCACCCGATACGCGAGGCAACAACCATGAGCACGACACACGCCGACGACAACGCGCACGCTCCCGTCGATACCGAGAATGAATCAACCGCGGCCGTCGACGACCCTGACGTCGCCGAGACCGCTGAGCAGTCGGGTTCACGAGGTCTCACAGGCCTCGTGCACGTGAGCCGGCCCACTGCGCTGGTGTTCCTGATCCTCGGGGTGATCGGTTTCGTCGCGGCGTCGACGCTCGCGATCGAAAAGATCCATCTTCTCCAGAACCCCGACTACGTGCCGAGTTGCTCGATCAACCCGGTCATCTCCTGCGGCTCGGTCATGAAGAGTTGGCAGGCGGGGCTGTTCGGGTTCCCCAACCCGTTGATCGGCATCGCGGCGTTCGCGGTGGTCATCGTCACAGGTGTGCTGGCGGTGGCCGGGATCTCCCTCCCCCGCTGGTACTGGCTCGGCATGGCAGTCGGCAGCTTCGCGGGCTTCGTCTTCGTCAACTTTCTCGCCTACTCAGCGCTGTACAAGATCCACGCGCTGTGCCCATACTGCCTGGTCGTCTGGGTCGTCGTGCCCATCATCCTGGTGCTGAGCATCAACCGCCTGATCGGAGACAGCAAGCTTGGCCGCGAGATTCGCGGCTGGCTGTGGGTGCTGCTGCCCGTCTGGTACGCGATCGTCATCGTCGCCATCCTCGTCGAGTTCTGGGACTACTGGCAGACGCTGATCTGACGCGGTAGGCGCCGTCGGGAAAATCCCCGGGAACTGTCCGGCACCCCCGCGCGACATACTTGTAGGAGTACGTGCGCGGCCAATGCCTGCGGATCGTCGTAGATCTCTTGTCGAGGTTCGATCTGCTCGTGATCGGGGCATTCCCGAACGCTGCGGCGCGCGCATACGGACGACGAGATCGAGGACGATGTGACCACGCTGGAATCCCGCACGAGCGCGACCGGAGAACCCGAGTCGACCCAAACCGGGACCGCCGACGCCGGAAGCGCCGACGCCGCGAACACACTGCAACGAATCCAGCTCGACGTGACCGGCATGACCTGCGGCGCGTGCGCGGCGCGGGTCGAACGCAAGCTGAACAAGGTCGACGGCGTCAAGGCGTCGGTCAACTACGCGACGCGCGTCGCGACCATCGACGCCGTTGCCGATGTGAACGCAGGCGCGCTCTGCGAGGTCGTCGACGCGAGCGGTTACGGCGCGAGCGTCCGCAGCGACACTCCCACCCCCATTCCCGACACGGACGGCGACGAGGCAAAGCGACTGTTCCGTCGACTCGCCGTCGCACTGATCCTCTTCATCCCCCTCGCGGATCTGTCGATCGTGTTCGCCGTCGTGCCGTCGACGAGGTTCACGGGGTGGCAGTGGCTGCTGCTCGCGCTGGCGCTGCCCATCCTGACGTGGTGCGCGTGGCCGTTCTACCGCGTCGCCGCGAAGAATTTCCGTACCGGCAACGCGACCATGGAAACGCTTGTCACGCTTGGTGTTCTTGCGGCGGCGGGCTGGTCGCTCTATTCTATGTTCTTCGCCACGGACACCGCTTCGACGAGTTCGCAGGGCGTGTGGGCCGCCATCTGGAGCGCGGACTCCATCTATCTCGAGGTGGCAACCGGCGTCACCGTCCTCGTCCTGGCCGGCCGGTATTTCGAGGCGCGCGCACGCTCTCGGGCGGGCGGCGCACTGCGGGCATTGGCCGCGCTCGGAGCCAAGGACGTCTCAGTCCTGCTGCGCGACGGCACCGAGATGCGCATCCCGGCGGGTGAACTGTCGGAGGGTCAGCGTTTCGTCGTCCGTCCGGGTGAGACCATCGGCACCGACGGCCTGGTCATCGAGGGATCTGCCGCCGTCGACATGAGCGCGATGACGGGCGAATCGAAGCCGGTCGACGTCGAGCCCGGTGAGCCCGTCATCGGCGGTACCACCGCACTCAACGGACGTCTGATCGTCGAGGCCGCAGCCGTCGGACCCGATACCGCGTTTGCAGGCATGATGCGTCTGGTCGAAGAGGCTCAAACCGGCAAGGCCAATGCCCAGCGCCTCGCCGACCGCGTCGCCGGCGTCTTCGTGCCGGTCGTCGTCGCGATCGCCGTGGTGACGGTCGGTGCGTGGCTACTCGCAGGCGGTCCCGTCGAGCGTGCCGTTGCCGCGGGACTGGCAGTGCTGGTCATCGCATGTCCGTGCGCGCTGGGTCTCGCCACACCGATCGCCGTCATGGTCGCGACCGGCCGCGGTGCCCAGTTGGGCATCTTCCTCAAGGGCTATCAGGCTCTCGATACCTCCCGCTACATCGACACCGTCGTCTTCGACAAGACCGGAACCGTCACCGAGGGCGCGCTGTCGGTGACGCAGGTGTACAGCGACGACGACGCACAACTCTCCGACGAGCGCCTGCTCGTGCTCGCGGGTGCCGTCGAATCCGCGTCCGAGCATGCCGTTGGTTCGGCGATCGTCGCAGCGGTCGACGAGGCGGACCGCCTCGAGGTCACCGACTTCCGCGCCGAACCCGGACGCGGCGTCGTCGGAACTGTCGACGGGCATCGGGTCACCGTCGGGTCACCTCGCTGGGTGTCGCAGTCGGTCGACGACGCGGGTGGCGTGATTCCGGCGGCAACTGCTCGTCGTCGACGAGACGCAGAAGCCAAGGGCGAGACCGTGATCTACGTCGCTGTCGACGGCCGACTGAGCGGACTGATCGCGGTCGCCGACACCGTCAAGTCCAGTGCCGCACCCGCCATCGCCGCCCTACAGGCCGCAGGCATGCGCACCGTTCTACTGACCGGCGACAACTCCGGCGCCGCACACGCGGTCGCCGTGGAGGTCGGTATCACCGACGTCATCGCCGAAGTGCTTCCCGACGCCAAGGTCGATGCGATCCGCGAGCTGCAGGAGGCCGGACACTCGGTGGCCATGGTCGGCGACGGCATCAACGACGGTCCCGCACTGGCCACCGCAGATCTCGGCGTTGCGATCGGTCGCGGTACCGACGTCGCGATCGGCGCCGCCGATGTCGTCCTGGTTCGCGACGACCTGCGTGCCGCCCCCGCCGCGCTGAGCCTCGCGCGTGGCACCCAGCGCACGATCCGGACCAACCTGATCTGGGCGTTCGGCTACAACGTCGCGGCCATCCCGATCGCCGCGGCCGGCGTGCTCAACCCGCTGATCGCGGGCGCCGCGATGGCCCTGTCGTCGTTGTTCGTCGTCTCCAACAGCCTGCGGCTGCAGCACTTCGGCGCACGCAAGTAGCGCCGGTCTACGGGTGGCGAGCGCTATCCCGCTTTGCGCTTCGCGCGCAGCGCGGCAAGGTCGGTGACGTCCGACGCGGCGTCGACCTCACAAGCATCGTCGTCGATACTTGTTGTGGCACTGGGTATTTGACGCGCCGCCTGGCCACGACGTCGTGATCTGACCCGCGCGGCCACAGCGAGCGCGATGGCCACGACGGCAAACACGATCTGCATCACGGGGTACCAGAGCGGCGCGGAGCCGGTGAGATAACCGACACTCAAGACGACTGCGGCGACAGCACATGCGACGGACGCGGCGTGCAGAGCCACCACCGCGCGACCCACACCGTCGTTGCGACGACCCGTGATGCCGTCGGGTTCGGAGGTCTGCGATGCCTCGAGGATCGTGGTGCTGAGGTCGGGCGCCAGGTCGGCCGCTGCGAAGTTCATGCCCTGCGCGGTGCTGTACCAGCGCTGGCATGCGGGGCACTGTGCGACGTGCTCGTCCACGCGCGCAGCGGGCACCGACTCGCGCTCGCCGTCGATACGCGCCGACAGCGACTCCCGTGCCACCTCACATCGCATGGTGCTATTGTCCTCGCGCGGTCAAGCCGTCGAAACTCTCTGCCCGACAGACCAGATGGAGCCTGCTCATCGACGCGACTTCGACAGCTCTTCGAGCATCGCGTTGTAGGAGTCGAGCTCGGTGTCCTCGTAGGTGTCGGCGTGGCGATCACCACGGTTGGCCTCACGCCGATCGACCTTGGCCCACTGGGCGACGATGGCCACGACGACCAGCACGACGGGCACCTCGCTTGCGCCCCAGGCGATCGCACCACCGAGCCACTGGTCGTGGAGGCGGTCGGTCACCCACGGCAACATCAGTTCGCTGTAGAACTTGTCGCCGACCACCGTCGACATCGTCATCAACGCGATGCCGAAGAACGCGTGAAACGGCATGACGGCGAACAACAATCCGATGCGGGCGAGGAACGGGATTCGACGCGGCCCCGGGTCGATGCCGATGATGACCCAGTAGAAGAGGTAGCCGACGATGATGAAGTGCACGGTCAGCAGCACGTGGCCCCAGTGATACCGGGTGAGCGTGCCGAAGATGCCGGTGAAGTAGACGACGTAGAGCGACAGCACGAACACCACCAGCGCCACGATCGGATTCGACAGCACCGCCGTCACCTTCGAATGCAGTACGCGCAGCAGCCATTCACGCGGGCCGGGAGGCCCGTCGCCGTGAGCCGCGGGAAGCGCACGCAATGCAAGGGTCGCGGGCGCACCGAGCACCAGGAGCACCGGCGCGAACATGTTGAGCGCCATGTGTTCTGCCATGTGCACGCTGAACATCGCCGAGCCGTAGGCGCGTACGCCCGACCCCGTGACCACGACGACGACAAGGCAGCCGAGCACCCACGAGATGGTGCGGCCGACGGGCCACTCATCGCCACGACACCGCAGACGGCGCACACCGAACAGGTACAGGATGGCTGCGACCACGGCCGCGACACCGATCAACAGGTCGGGGCGCCAGAAGGTCGCCAACGTCCATGTCGTCGGCGGGCCGGGCAGTTCGTACCCGAGGAAGACGTCCCATCCGGTGAACTTGTGCGCCAGCAGTCCGGGGGCGACGCGGGTGTCCATGACGGTCCAGCACGCGACCGCCGCCAGCATGAGCACCGCACCCGCGGTCACCATCCGACGCCCCGCGTCATCCGCACCAGCGTCAGCTGTATCGGTGCCGTCTGCAGCAGCTTCGTCTGTATCGGCGTCGTCTGTATCGGCGTTGTCTGTATCGGCGTCGTCTGT
>NZ_DLSO01000175.1:30083-39219 GCF_002500165.1 Gordonia sp. UBA7860
TATCGGCGTCGTCTGTATCGGTGCCGGCCTGCCGGCATGCGCGGTAGGAGGAGATACTCGTCGCAAGCGCCACGGCCACCAGCACGATCATGACGATCGCGGCGAGACCGAACGCGGTGTCGAAGGCGTATCGCACCGGCAGCAGGAAGAGGGTCAGCGCCAGGCCGTATACGAGCGCAACGGCGTCGCTGATGACGAGGATGAGCGCGCTGCGCCGCGACACCACAGTGCGCGCGACGTCGGAGGTGATGCGCGGCGCGCCGGCCCAGGCCACTCGGAACCCGAGTGACACTCCGACGGCAAGCGCGAACCCGATCCCGAGACTCGTGTTGTAGTCGTGGTTCGGCCCCTGCCCCGCGTTGCTCGCGAGTGGCAGCGCGACCATCGCGATCACGGCGGGTATGAGGAGAACGACGTGCATCATCCACGCGAGCGAGAACCTGATGAGCACCGCGATCACGGTGGCGCACACCGCCATCACGATCCAGGCGACGGCGGCCTCGCTGACCCCGATCCCCTGTCCGAGGAAGCCTTCACCGACCAGTCGCCACGGCGTCGTTCCGGAAGCGTCGGCAGCGGCGACGGCAACCATCAGCCACGACAGCACTGCCCAGCCGATCGAGAGTCTGCCGAGCATCAGGTGCGCGCGGTATCCCGTCACGTCGATGCTGCCCTGATCATCCGGATTCGACGCGGTGATGATGAACACGAGGCCGCCGAGTGTCAATGCGGCAGCGAGAAAACCGAGGAAGTAGCCGACGACGTCCGCGGCCGCGGTGAACGTACCGGGGAACGGGTCGCCGCTTTCGAGGTGGCGGGCGTCTCCACTGGAGAGCGCATAGATCGCGACACCCACCAGAGCCACGGCGAAGGCCGCGCCGAGAACCATGGTCGGCCGGATGCGTGCCGCGTGGGCCCGCGTTGCAGCTTCGGCCTGCGTTGCACTGTCGGCGGCGGTCATCACTTCCTCCTTGCCCGCCGAGCACCAGCGAGTACGACGTTTCGCTGGTCTGACGTCGTCGCCAGTCTACGGCCCCGCGTCGCGGGTCCCGCTGCCCGGGCGAGCGCGGGAGGTCCGGGTCACACGCAGGTCAACCGAGGACTCTCGCACTGTCGGGCTGGTTGGTCACTCGAGATGAGAAGGCATACGCACGTTCTTGGCGGCCAGTAGTGTAGCGAGCCCCTGCGGGATGACGGCCAGCGCGAGCACGCCGAAGGCGATCGACCACGACCCCGTCACGTCGTGAATCCATCCGATGGCGATCGGACCCACCGCGGCGAGGATGTAGCCGACGGACTGCGACATCCCCGACACCTGGCCGGTCTGCGTGGCAGACGAACTGCGCAGCACCATGAACAGCAGCGCGAGGCTGATGGCCGCCCCCGGACCCGCCATCACCATGCAGACCCAGAGCACCGTCGCATGATCGGTGAAGACCAGCCCGATGAAGCCCGCCGTACAGACCGCGAGAAAGCCGAGGGTCACCAGACGTTGATCGGCGAACCGCCCAGCGATGATCGGAGCCACCAGCGACATGATCAGCGCGACCACCTGCCCGATCGCCAACACATTGCCCGCACTCGACGGCGTGCTCCCGTGGTCGATCAGGTACTGCGGCAACCACGCGCTGAACGTGTAGAAGATGAACGACTGCGCCGCCATGTAGCCCGTGATGGCCCATGCGATCGGATTGGTCCAGAGGCCCGGCGCGCGCGGACCCACCGCGACCGTGTGCACCCGACGCAGTTGCGGCACCCACACGACCATCGCGACGATGGCCAGCAGAGCCCACATCGCCAACGACGCCCGCCAATTCTCGTCGAGTGCGGAGTCCATCGGCACCATGACCGCTGCGGTCACCGCCGCCCCACCCGACAGGGTCATCGAGTACAAGCCGGTCATCAGACCGGAGCGATGCGCGAAATCACGCTTGATCAGGGCGGGCAACACGACGTTGCACACGCCTATCGCCGCGCCGAGGATGGCCGATCCCAGAAATAGGGTCGCCACAGAGGGTATGAGACGCAACAGGATTCCGACGATCAGCAATGCGAGCGACGCGAAGATGGTCCGTTCGATTCCGAAGCGGGCTGCGATCCGCGGCGCGATGGGCGCGGTCAGTCCGAAGAACAGCACCGGCAGCGTGGTGAGCAGACCTGCTGTGGCACTGGAGAATCCGAGGTCGTCGCGGATCACATCGATCAGCGGCGCCACCGACACGACGGGCGGCCGCAGATTGGCCGCAACAAGCATGATCGCCACGGCTGCGAGAATCGCTGCGCCGCCACGCAATTCACCGGGATTAAGTCTGACGGAATGCTCCGAGGGCGTCTCGGACGCCGCCCTGGTCGGCGAGGTGGACGTCCGACTCATCGGCGCACACCGCCTTCCGCCTCGGCCAGGTAATCGAGAACGGCCGCCCGCGCGGCCAGCTCGTCGCCCGCGTCGATCGCGGCGACCACGTCACGATGTCCTCCCGGGTGTGCGTTCGCCACCACCGACAACCCTGCGATGTCGGCGTGTGCGCGATGCATCACTTCCAGGACACCCGAATAGATCTCAATGAGCAGCGGATTACCCGACGCCGCAACGAGTTTGGTGTGGAAGTCGATGTCGGCGCGCGCGTACGCGTCGATGTCGCCCGTCGCGAGGATGCCCTCCGCTGTATCGAGCGCCTCGCGCAGTTCGCGCTTGGCATCTGCCGTGGCGTCGCGCGCAGCGCCTGCGGCTGCCTCCGACTCCAGCGCACGACGCACCTGTAGCAGGTCGAGCATCTCCGAAGTCGCCGTGCGGGTCATCGCAGCGGCGAATGTGTTGGCACTGCGGACATAGGTACCATCGCCACGACGCGGCACGAGCATGCCCGAATGCTCCAACGCACGCACAGCCTCGCGAATCGTGTTGCGCCCCACTCCGAAATCGCGTACCAGCTCCGGCTCTGCCGGAATACACGTGCCCACCGGCCAGACGCCATCGCGGATGAGCCGCTCCATCCGCTCCACAACCAGTTCGCTGGTGCGCTTGGGACGCTCGATGACCTCAGACATGAGCACATCCTAACATCCCATGTTTGTGGCTCACTAGGCCGAGAGCACGTCCCCGATCACCGCCGCGACCATCATCGTCGTGGCATGCGGTCCGCTACGACCCGCGGACGGGAGGATGGAACCGTCGACGACCCGCAAGTGCCCCACGCCGCGCACTCCCCCGAGCCAGTCGGTGCGCCCACCCATGGGCATCGATCCCCAGGCGTGTTGCGACGTCCGCAACACAGGGTCGATGGCGATCGAGTCGGCGACGACGAGCTCGCCGAACGACGACGACCTCAACATCTCGACCACCTCCCGCGCGGTTCGCGAGAGATGGCGCAGCACTCGCGCGTCTGGCTGGTCGAGCCGAACGCCGACGCCCCCGCCGTCGAGATACACCTCTCCCGAGGCACCCGGCGTCATCGCCGCCACTCCGACGGCGGGCCCGGTCACCGCGAGACCTCCGATGTATCGCGCGAAATCGTCTCGGTAACAGCGGATCTCGAGACCGTCGTCGGTGTGCACGACCGTCGGTAGCAACGGGCCTGGCGTGAGTTGCTCGCGGAGGCGATATCCGACGAGTACCTCGCGGTGCTCGCGCACACGCATACGCTCGCCTGTGACGCCCGACCTCAGCAACACCGCGGCGCTGCCCAGGGTTCCGGCGCACAGGATCACCTCCCGTGCGCGGATGGCCTGACCGTCGCACATCACGCCGACAGCGTTCCCCTCTGCGAGGAGAACGCTCTCGACCGCCACTCCCGTGCGGACTCGCAGATTCGGCCGGTCGAGGTGCGGACGCAGGTAGGCGTCCGCGGCGGTCCGTCGAATCCCGTCGACGCTGTTCGAGCGCACCCGATTGACCCCGACCAGCGGCCACGAGGCGCCGAGCGGTCGAGTCGGATATGTTCCTCCCCAATACTTCTCGAACGCCAGCGCCGCGGGGGTGAGATCGGCGTCGTGAAACGGATGTGCACCCATCTTCTCCTCGACCTCGGCGTACGCCTCGTCGATCACGTCGGGTGTCCACAGCCCCTGCCAGGAGTCGAAATCGCCGCGATGAAAGCGCATGAAGTAGCCGCCATTGACCGTCGACGATCCGCCGAGCCCACGTCCACGGACCACCGGCAACCCCGACGCCTCACGATGGGGGGTGACATAGCGCTCGCCGTCGGAGATCGGCAACCTGCGTAGGTCGAGGACGTCGGCATCCGGCCACTCCGACGGCCCCTGCTCCAGCACGAGCACCGATCGCTTCTCGTGACGCGACAGTCGCTCGGCGAGCACACACCCGGCGCTGCCCGCGCCGACGATCACAACGTCGACGCTGTGTGAGCCTGCGGCCGATGTGGGCACAGCACAGTCGAATTCGACGCCGCTACGGTGTCAGTACCGGGCGCAACGCCGCGAAGTCGCGGTGCGAGAGCACCCCTTGCCAGAGCCCGGTACCGTACGCGAGATCGTCGAGACGTCTGCACAGCAGGTAGCCGAACGGCCCCATGGTCGGCGCCACCGCGGGTTCCGCGGCGACGGAGCGAATCCATTCCACGACGCCTTCGGCGATCGCGATCTCGATCACGATACGTCGGAATCTCGGTGAGATCAGCGCCAGCAGCAACGCGACGGGCCAATAGTGGCGACACACCGCGCCCGCGGCCTGCAGTAGTCCGAAGAAGGTTGCCCGCGAGGTCATCTGTGCGGATACCCGCGTGGCCTCCGGCAGTTCGCCCAGTCGTGTGCGGAGCCGATGCCCCACGCGGAGCAGAATCACCATCGCCACCGCGAGACCGATTCTGGTGTGCGTCAGCAACGCCGCGACCGCTGCGGCCATCGACATCGACATCACGACCGGAGCCACCGACTCCCCATGCCGCTCGGCGAGGAACGCCGCGCCGGTGCCGTAGAACCGCCGGCGACCGAGCACGGTGCGCATGCTGGTGCGGTGATCGTGCGCGACCGTCGCGATCGGGTCGTAGCGAATACGCCAGCCGTTCTCGTGCGTCCGCCAGCACAGGTCGACGTCCTCGGCGACGCGTAACGATTCGTCGAATCCGTCGAATGCGCTCGCGCGCACCAACATTGCCGCACTCGGCACGTACGCGATCGGAGTTCCTGGGACGACGCCCGCCTCGCTGGGTCCCATGTCAAGTGATGAATGGCCGTTCTCGTAGCGCTCGGCGAGCGACCGCTTGTGGTGCTCGCCTCGCTCGTCGTCGCGGTCGAGCCCGACGATGCGCGGCGCCGCGATTGCCACCGCCGGATCGGAGAAGTGACCGAGCAGCATCATCAGCCAGTCGCTGTGCGGCACCACGTCGGAGTCGACGAAGGCGATGAACTCGGTGTCGGCAGCTGCGGCGCCCGCATTTCGCGCGGCCGCTGGTCCCCGGTTCTCGTCGAAACGCAACACGCGAACCTGCGGACCCTGAGCAACGATGGGAGTGTGCGAACCGTCATCGACGACGATCACCTTGACACCGCGGGCGGCGTTCAGAAGACGGTCGACGCCGGATTGGTTGTCGCGCACCGGAACAACGATTGTGACGTCGTCGGTCGACGGTCCGTGCATGGGGCGGGGATTGGCCATTCCCGCGTCGAGAAGTCGGCGGGCCAGTGTTCGCGTCGGGCCGTCGCACACTTCGATCCGACCGTCGACCGACGTCATCCCCAGCGCGGCGTCGGACAGTCTCATCAGCCGAGTCGGCGAGCCGCCGACGAGGTAGCGCAGATCACCGTGCCGGGCACATCGCAGGTCGATCTGGACCTGGAAGCCGTTCGGCAGGTCGCGACTCGGTGCGGGCGCCGGAGGTGCGTCGGTGGGTGCGTTCATCGCAGACGCCCGTTCTCGGCGACGTCCCATTGCTGGATCGCCGCGCGGAGTCGACTCACCAATCGGTCGAGGTGCACAGCGCCGTCGTCGGCCGATGCCGTCGTCGGATCGCCCAGCACGCCGTTGGCGCTGACCGCCGCCACACCCCCGTCACGCATCGCCGGTAGCAGCGTCGCGACGGGTGCGCGATTACCGACGACGACGCTGTCGCGACGCACAGCATCGGGCGAAAGGTGAAGCAGCACTGATGTTTCTGTCGTACCGGCGTGCGCATCGGCCCCATCGAACGCGCACGGATACCACGCGACATCGCGGCCCTCGTAGCGGAGCAGACCGATCGCGTCGACCAGCGTCTGCGCGTTGCCACCGTGGCCGTTGACGAAGACGATGCGCTGCGCCCACCGGCAGGCGCTGCGTCCGTACTCGACGAGTACGCTGCGCAGCGCGTCATGGCCCAGGGAGATGGTGCCTGGAAAGCCTTCGTGCTCGCCGCTCGCTCCGTAGCCGAGAGGCGGTGCGATGAGTGTCGACGTGTCGTCGAGGGTCGCGTGAACACGCGCGACCACGGCACTCGCGATGCGGGTGTCGGTGTCAAGCGGTAGATGCGGCCCGTGCTGTTCGAGTGATCCGACTGCGACCAGCAGCGTCGTCGCAGAATTCTCCAGTTCCGGCCAAGTGCACGAACTCAAAGTCGCCGGACGCGTCATTTGCTCGACTTTACCGATGTGCAGCGCGCGAAGTAACCGCCGCAGAAAACTTTGTGTACCTATTTCCGCGGAATCGGCGCCGAGGCTTTCCGTGGACACACGCGACGGCCGAACGATCGCCCCCGCTCTGCCGAAGGATCGCCCCCGGCTCTGCCGAACGATCGCTCGGTATGGCATTCTGGGGCGACGGCGTGACGCTCACCACACCGGTGGGCGCGCCAATTCGACCGGGAGGAAATCCATGAACGCACCGTCGACGCCCGACGCGGCAGGCACGCCCAGCGCGGGCGCATCGTCGAAAAGCGTTGGTACAGGTGGTCCGCTGAACGGTGTACGGGTTGTCGAGTTCGCGGGTATCGGTCCCGGCCCCCACGCGGCGATGATGTTGGCCGACCTCGGAGCCGACGTGATCCGCATCCAGCGCCCCGGTCAGCTACCCGATCCGGCGCGCAACGCCGACGCGCTGCTGCGGGGCAGGCGCGTCGTCGAGGCCAACCTCAAGGATCCGGCCGATCGGGAGGAGATCCTGCGGCTCATCGGTAAAGCTGACGTTCTTCTCGAGGG
The DNA here is from genome assembly GCF_002500165.1 of Gordonia sp. UBA7860. Taxonomy (NCBI): domain Bacteria; kingdom Bacillati; phylum Actinomycetota; class Actinomycetes; order Mycobacteriales; family Gordoniaceae; genus Gordonia; species Gordonia sp. UBA7860. Next base: position 37,212 of record NZ_DLSO01000175.1, read on the forward strand.
TTTCCGTCCCGGCGTCATGGAGCGACTGGGCTTTGGTCCGTCGGATCTGGAGTCGGTCAATGAGCGACTCGTCTACGGACGCATGACCGGTTGGGGCCAGGACGGTCCGCGCGCGCCGCAGGCCGGCCACGACATCAACTACATCTCACTGACCGGAATGTTGCACGCCATCGGCCGGGAGGGTGAGCGTCCGGTGCCGCCGATGAATCTCGTCGGCGATTTCGGCGGCGGTTCGATGTTCTTGGTGATGGGTGTACTCGCGGCGCTTGTCGAGCGTGCGTCGTCGGGTCGCGGGCAGGTTGTCGACGCCGCGATGGTCGACGGCGCTTCCGTTCTCGGACAGATGATCTGGGCTTTTCGAGGCACGGGTTTGTGGAGCGACGAACGTGGCACCAACATGCTCGACACCGGTGCGCCGTACTACGAGGTCTATGAGACGTCGGACGGCAGGTACATGGCCGTCGGCGCTATCGAGCCGCAGTTCTACGCGGAGATGCTCCGCGGCCTCGGACTGACCGACGCCGACCTGCCCGGGCAGAACGACGTCGCCAACTGGCCGAAGCTGCGGCAGATCTTCACCGAGACGTTCGCGTCGCGAACTCGCGACGAGTGGGCCAAGGTCTTCGACGGAACGGATGCCTGCGTGTCACCGGTGCTCACGTTCGCCGAGGCGCCCGACGATCCCCATATGGCCGCGCGCGCCAACCTCGTGGAGATCGACGGTGTCCGTCAGGCGCAGGTCGCTCCGCGGTTCTCGCGCACCGCGCCGTCGACGCCTCGTGGTCCCGACCGTGAGTCCGTCGACGCCGCTGCTGTGTGGACGGACTGAGCTCGACAGATCCGACCGCGCGCAATAACTAGAACGTGTTACTGTTCTGCCCATGGGACAGTTCGACGGCACAGTCGTCTACATCACGGGTATCGCGCGCGGTCAGGGTCGTAACCACGCCATCCGTTTCGCGCGTGAGGGCGCGTCGATCATCGGGCTCGACATCGCCGACACCGTCGCCGACTACATCACCTATCCGCCGTCGACCGAGGCCGACCTCGCCGAAACCGTGCGTCTCGTCGAGGAAGTCGGCGGCAAAATCCTTGCCCGCCAGGGTGATACGCGCGACCTCGCCTTTCAGGAGCAGCTGGTCGCCGATGGCGTCGAGCAGTTCGGCCGACTCGACCACGTCGTCGCCAACGCAGGCATCCTGTCGTGGGGCTTCACGTGGGAACTGCCGGAGCAACAGTTCGCCGACGTTCTCGACGTCAACGTCACCGGCACGTGGAAGACCTTGCGCGCCACCATCCCGGCACTGCTCGACAACGATGCCGACAACCGATCGATCGTGGTCGTCTCGTCGGTGGCGGGGCTCAAGGCCATGCCGATGCAAGCCGCCTACAGCGCGTCGAAGTATGCACTGACCGGCCTGGCTCAGACCACCGCGAAAGAGTTGGCGCCCAAGAACGTTCGCGTCAACTCTGTGCACCCGTACGCGGTCGACACCCCGATGGGCATCGCCGACACCTCCGCCATGCGGATCTTCGAAATGGGCGAGTACACACGCTATTTCATCTCGATGATGGACCACTTCCCCGTCGCCTCCACCGACGACATCAGCGACGCCGTGCTGTACCTGACCTCACCGTCGGCCCGCGCCGTCACCGGCGCCCAGTTCCAGATCGACATGGGCAACTCCAAGGTCTGACCGCCCCAGCACGCCGACTGGGCGCTCGAGGACGCCGAGTGGGCGCTCGAGGACGTCGAGTGGGCGCTTCTGGGCGTCGAGTGGGCGCTCGAGGACGTCGAGTGGGCGCTCCAGCACGCCGACTGGGCACATCGGGTCAGAGCGTCGGCGATGGACGTGTCACTGCCGAACATCCCCCCGCCGGCCATTCAGCAAGCAGCGCCCAGAAGCGCACACTCGGCACGACAGAGCGCCCACTCGGCACGACAGAGCGCCCACTCGACACGACAGAGCGCCCACTCGACACGACGGAGCGCCCACTCGACACGACA
>NZ_DLSO01000138.1:0-304 GCF_002500165.1 Gordonia sp. UBA7860
CGGTAGGCGAGGTCGGAGTCGTGCGGGTCGTCGAGCAGTGCTGTGGTGATGCGATCGAGCATCGCGCCGTACTGGCCGATGTCGGTGATGATCTGCTCCATCTGGTAGGCGATCGCCCGAGCCTCGTCCTCAGCTCCCCGCAGGTCGAATGGTCGACGGCGTCCCTCGTTGAGTTCGACGAGTTCGGCGTCGAGTTCGTCGATCTGGCTCTCGATGTCTTCGCGAATTCGTTCCGGATCGTCGGTCACCTGAGTCGCGACCCGGTGCAGACCGGCGGCCACGCCCATGATGGACCCGCCGGTGG
>NZ_DLSO01000138.1:519-1448 GCF_002500165.1 Gordonia sp. UBA7860
CCCCCGCCGGTGGCGACGCTGTCCTCGCGCCGCAACCGACGCATGTATGCGATCACCGAGCGCGCCTCGGTGCTCAGGAAGCACACGTTGGGCGCCGACGGCGATGCCGCGTCGGTGACGCGGTGCAGCCACCCCTGCTTGGCCCACGACTTGATGAGATCGAGGCCGGCGGGCTGGTCGGAGGTGCCGAGTGCGGCGATGTCGCGGTCGAGGCGAATCGCTAGCTCCGACTCGGAGTGGCGAATTCCGAAATCGAGATGACGCTCCATCAGCGTGACGTACATCGCGGAGTTCGAGGCCGCGAACAGTCGGACAGCTGCGGACCGCTGGATCGAGCGGTTCGCCTCGAACGTGTCGGTCAGCGTCAGAGCCCCATCCACGGCAGAGTTCACCATCGTCACCTCACGGTTGCACCTCGTTCACGGACCGCGGTCGAGTCTGCCATGGCCGGTCGGCCCTACCGCGAGCGCACCTCAGTGGCAGAGAACACGCTGTCAGCGAGACGCGACCCAGTTCATTTCGCGAGCACGTGCGGCACGGGTTTGGCTGACGGAATAGGGTTGACGCTGGACGCGCACACCCGCGCGTGGCCAGCGGTTGCGACACACGACCCAATTGTGTCGGGCGACCGCACTCGAGAGCGAAGGCAGGTTATGAGCGACAAGCAACCGACCATCATCTACACCCTGACCGACGAGGCGCCGATGCTGGCGACCTACGCCTTTCTGCCCGTTATCCGGGCGTTCGCCGACTCCGCCGACATCAACGTCGAGACTTCCGACATCTCCGTTGCGTCGCGCATCCTGTCCGAATTCCCCGACTATCTGACTGACGAGCAGAAGGTCGGCGACCACCTCGGCGAACTGGGACGTCTCACCCAGGACCCGGACACCAACATCATCAAACTTCCCAACATCAGCGCCTCGGTC
>NZ_DLSO01000138.1:1606-8151 GCF_002500165.1 Gordonia sp. UBA7860
ATCAGCGCCTCGGTCCCGCAGTTGCTTGCTGCGATCAAGGAACTGCAGGCCAAGGGATACGCCATTCCCGACTATCCGGGCAATCCGAAGACCGACGAAGAGAAGGAGATCCGCGACCGGTATACGAAGTGCCTCGGTAGTGCTGTCAATCCTGTACTGCGAGAAGGTAATTCGGATCGTCGCGCGCCCAAGGCGGTTAAGGAGTATGCCCGCAAGCATCCACATTCGATGGGCGAATGGTCGATGGCGTCGCGTACCCACGTCGCTCACATGCGTGAAGGCGACTTCTACCACGGCGAGAAGTCGATGACGGTCGAGGGCGACCGCACGGTGAAAATGGAACTGGTCACCGCCGACGGCGAGTCCATCGTCCTCAAGCCCGAGGTCAAGCTTCTCGACGGCGACGTCGTCGACAGCATGTACATGAGCAAGAAGGCGCTGATCGAGTTCTACGAAAAGGAGATGGAGGACGCCTACAAGACGGGCGTCATGTTCTCGCTTCACGTCAAGGCGACGATGATGCGGGTCAGCCACCCGATCGTGTTCGGTCACGCGGTGCGCACCTTCTACAAGGAGGCGTTCGCCAAGCATGGCGACCTCTTCGACGAACTCGGCGTGAACGTCAACAACGGGCTGTCGGATCTGTACGCCAAGATCGAATCGCTGCCGGCGTCGAAGAAAGAAGAGATCATCGACGACCTGCACAAGTGCCACGAACACCGGCCGGAGCTCGCCATGGTCGACTCCGCTCGGGGCATCTCCAACTTCCACTCTCCCAGCGATGTGATCGTCGATGCGTCGATGCCCGCGATGATCCGCGCCGGCGGCAAGATGTATGGCGCCGATGGTCGGCCCAAGGACACCAAGGCGGTCAACCCGGAGTCGACGTTCTCGCGGATCTATCAGGAGATGGTCAACTTCTGTAAGACCAATGGGCAGTTCGATCCGACGACGATGGGCACAGTGCCCAACGTCGGACTGATGGCCCAGAAGGCCGAGGAGTACGGCTCGCACGACAAGACCTTCGAGATCCCGGCCGACGGTGTCGCGAACTTCGTCGACCTCGACACCGGGGAGATCCTGCTGTCGCAGAACGTCGAGGAGGGCGATATCTGGCGCATGTGCATCGTGCGCGACGCGCCGATTCGCGACTGGGTGAAGCTGGCCGTGACGCGTGCGCGTGAGTCGGGCATGCCGGTGGTCTTCTGGCTCGACCCCTACCGCCCCCACGAGAACGAGCTGATCACCAAGGTCAACACCTACCTGAAGGATCACGACACCGAGGGCCTCGACATCCAGATCATGTCGCAGGTGCGTGCCATCCGCTACACGATGGAACGCCTGATCCGCGGCCTCGACACGATCTCGGCCACCGGCAACATCCTGCGCGATTACCTGACCGACTTGTTCCCGATCCTCGAGCTCGGCACCAGCGCCAAGATGCTGTCGATCGTCCCGCTGATGGCCGGCGGCGGTCTGTACGAGACAGGCGCGGGCGGTTCTGCCCCGAAGCACGTCAAGCAGCTCCTCGAGGAGAACCATCTCCGGTGGGATTCACTTGGTGAGTTCCTGGCGCTTGCGGTCAGCCTCGAGGATCTGGGCAAGAAGAACGACAACCCGAAGGCCAAGGTGCTCGCCAAGACACTCGACGCCGCGACGGGACGACTGCTCGAGAACAACAAGGGTCCGTCGCGCAACACGGGCGAACTCGACAACCGTGGCAGCCAGTTCTATCTCGCGATGTACTGGGCGCAAGAGCTGGCCAAACAGACCGATGACGAGGAATTGGCCAAGCATTTTGAGCCGCTGGCGAAGACGCTTGCCGAAAACGAGGATGCGATCGTGGCCGAGCTGAACAAGGCGCAGGGCGAAGCCGTCGACATCGGCGGCTACTACGCCCCGGATTCGGACAAGTTGGCTGAGGTCATGCGTCCGAGCGCGACGTTCAACGAGGCGCTCGACTCCGTTCGCGGCTGACGCGCGGTACGGCGACGAAACTGGCTCCCGATCTGACACAGATCGGGAGCCTTTCGTAGGTGCGGGCTTCTGCGTGTGTGCGGACCGAAAGTCCCGTTCGTCGGGCTGTCGGGTGCACTAGCGTGAATTCCGGGGTTGGGGTTCACGCTGAGCAAGCTCGATTCGGCCAAAGGAGGCCCACGTGAGTGACCACGAAGTCCGCATGATCGTTCTGTCGACGGATGATCTCGACGATTCCATCAAGTTCTACAGCGAGACCTTGGGCATGGCGCTCAAGTTTCGTGACGGAGCGCATTTCGCCGCTCTCGACGGCGGGTCGTTGACGCTCGCGCTCGCCACAGACGTCGACCATCCGATACCGGGCAAGGTGGTGGTCGGTATCAAGACCGATGACGTCGACGGTGACGCGAAAGCTGTCGAGGAAAGCGGTGGCGCCATCATCAAGGGCCCCTACGACGACGCGCACGAGCGTCGAGCAGTCGTTTACGACAACAAGGGCAACGGACTGGTCTTCTACAGCCCGCTCAAGCGCTGAGGTCGCGCGGCCACCCGAGTCGTGGTCGGGTGGCCGCACCAGCGTCGACCCCACGACAACTTTTGTTCACATATCGCAACGACCATGTCCGAGTTCAGTGAAACGACGGATATGGGGAGAATGCGGATGCGACGACATCGGTACATGGCGGTCACGGCTCTGGCGTGCGCGACGACGGTGATGGCGGCGTGCGGCGGTGACGGAAGCAACGATGCGGCCGGACCACTGTTGAATCCCGTTGCCAAGGGCAAGCTTTCGGACCATGGCGGGGCGACGAGGGCCGGCGACGACCGCAGTTCGCTCATCGCCGACTCCATCCGAAACTCCGGGGCCAAGAACGTCATCCTGCTGATCGGTGACGGCATGGGAGATTCCGAGATCACCGTTGCTCGCGACTACGCGCGGGGCGCGGGCGGCGCCTTCAGTGGGATCGACGCCTTGCCGCTGACGGGTCAGTACACGCACTACTCGCTCGACAAGGACGGAAAGCCCACCTACGTCACCGATTCGGCGGCGAGCGGTTCGGCGTGGTCGACCGGCACGAAGACGTACAACGGGGCGATCTCCGTCGACATCGAGGGCCGCTCCCAGCAGACGCTGCTCGAACTCGCCAAGAAGGCAGGCAAGGCGACCGGTGATGTCACCACCGCTGAGATCCAGGACGCCACACCCGCGGTGCAGGTCGCGCACGTCACCAATCGCAAATGCTATGGGCCCGAAGAGACATCCGAGAAGTGTCCGACCGACGCCTTGGAGAAGGGTGGCAAGGGTTCGATCACCGAGCAGTTGCTGGGAACGCGAGCCGACGTCGTGCTCGGTGGTGGCGCCAAATCATTCCAGCAAACCGCCACCGCAGGCGAATACCAGGGCAAGACGCTCGAGGTCCAGGCGAAAGCGCGGGGCTACCGGATGGTGCGCAGCGCCGACGAACTCAACGGGGTGACGATGGCCAACCAGGACTCCCCCGTCCTCGGACTCTTCGCCGACGGCAACATGCCCGTCCGCTGGAACGGACCTGTCGCGACCAAGGGCGGTTACCTCGAACCAGCCGCGACGTGCACCGACAACCCTGAACGTGGCGCATCCACTCCGAAGCTCGCCGACATGACGAAGAAGTCCATCGACCTCCTGAAGGGCAACGACAAGGGTTTCTTCCTGCAGGTCGAGGGCGCGTCGATCGACAAGCAGGATCACGCCGCTAACCCGTGCGGTCAGATTGGCGAGACCGTCGATCTCGACGAGGCGACGAAGGTGGCGCTCGACTACGCCAAGGACAACCGCGACACACTGGTGATCGTCACCGCCGATCACGCACACAGCAGTCAGATCGTCGAGTCGGTGACTGCCGAGGACGTACAGAAGGGCGCCGACGACGCGAAGCTGCCCCTGCAGGTGGAGAAGGACGCCATCTATCCGGGACTCACCCGCGTGTTGACCGGCAAGGACGGCCAGCCGCTCACGGTGTCCTACGGAACGTCGGACAATCTGGACGCGATGGATCAGGGCCACACGGGCACGCAGGTGCGGATCGCCGCGTACGGACCGAGCGCGGCAAACGTCGTCGGCTTGACCGATCAGACCGATCTGTTCTTCACCATCTCTCGCGCACTGGGACTCCAGGGTTCGTGACGTCGACGGTGTGGTCGGGTGCGGCTCACGGTCAGGGGTCGGCCGTTCGGTAGCGTGACGGCCGTGAACATCCGTCGTTTCCTGCTGCCCGTAGCCGTTGCCTCGTTGACGATCGGACTCGCCGCGTGCGGCTCCGATTCCGATTCAGACTCGGCTGCATCGACGTCGACCTCGTCCACGTCGACGCCGTCGTGTCCGTCTGCGGCACCGGCCGCGGATGCCAAGCCGGACTGGACCCTTCGTGGCACGACGGGAAGTGTCGACGTCGTCGCCTCGACCTCGACGACGGCACCGGCAGTCACGGTGACCACTCCGTTCGCGGTCGACCAGACGCAGGTTCACACCCTGCGGGAGGGCAGCGGCGAGGTTGTCCCCGACACGGCCACCGTCAGTGTCTGTTACGTAGGCGTCAATGGTCGTGACGGCAAGCAGTTCGATACCAGCTATTCAGGGGGCACTCCCGCTCAGTTCCCGCTCGGTCAGGTTGTCGTCGGTTTCAAGAAGGCCATCGCGGGTCAGAAGGTGGGTTCGTCGGTTGCGGTCGCGATGAACCCTGAGGATGGGTACCCGAATGGCAATCCCGCCGCGGGCATCAACAAGGGTGACACCCTGGTCTTCGAGCTGACGATCGTCTCGATCGACGGGTAAGGAGTCACGCGGTTTCGTCCGCGAGCACACGGAGCGCGAGCGCCGTCTTGCTGGCCAACGGGCTTGCCTGACAGCCCAGATCCTGAAGGCCGCGTCGCAGATCGCTCGCGACGGCCACGGCCCGCGCTGCGACGTTGTGCGACGATTCTCCCTCGCGGACATCGATGTACGTGGAGACCCCGACGACGTCGAGGTGGTCGGACAACCACCTCTCCACCCGAACGTGTCGGACGTCGCGAATCGACGTGTTCCATACCTGCGAGGTGATCGGCCCACGGATCACGAGGTGATCGATCGGTGTCCCCGACGACGCGCAAGCAACCAGAAACCGACGCTGCGCAGTGTCGAGGAGATGGGTGGGGTCGGCGCCGCCGTTGATCGCCGCAGACATACTGCCGGCGGGATGACGGGCACACGCCGATGCTCTGAGCTTGCGGTTGCTACCGCACCATTGATCGGAGATCCGGTATTCGAACTGGTCATGATCGAACGGGCCGGCCCAATCGCCGGTGAGCCGATCGCTGCACTCCGGATGCATGGTGACCGTGAGGTCGTCGAAGACGCCCGTGCGCATCCTGATTGCGACTCTGCTGTCGTACAGGGGGGTCGGAACGTCGGCCGACGCATCGCGTGACTCTGCGAACCAGAACTGTCTGTGCTGCGAATCGGCGACACGACGACCGAGTGCCGAGGCCGCGTCGTCGACTTCCGTCTCGATATTGAACGTGATGCCGATCGGGACGATCACAAATCACCTGCCACTCTCCCGTTGTGCACGACATCGTCGATCGCGCCGATTGGACCTTCGCCGGATGCGTGCACCGACTGGACTTCCAGCCTTCGTGAAAGATCCGCGGGCTGCACGAGTACCTGGGTACTCGAAATCAGCGTGTGCGTACTGAGGTAGCGCGGTACGCATGCACCACAGGGCGGGCGTCGGGGATACTGATCGGGTCACGATCTTCCCAGGGCAGTCGGCACGGGTACGGAAGAGGAATCGGTGGTCGATCAGAGAAGTACCGTTGAGCGGGTCTTGGCTGTGACTGCGGAGACCGTCGACCGGGTGGTCGGTTGGTCGCATTTGCCCAAACCGCTGGCGTTGGCCGTGCTGGTCGGCATTCGCAGCCAGCTGCGCGCGCTGAACCTCGTCGACACCGATCCCGATCCCGTCCCGCCGCTCGATCCGCCGTTGAAGGCGTCTGACCACTGCAAACGCACGATCGACGGACGTTTCGACAACCTCGCCCAACCCGATATGGGATCTGTCGGTGCCCGTTTCGGACGTAACGTGCCGCTGGAGGCGACCTGGCCCGAGCGCGGGGCGAGGTTTCATGAACCGAGCCCGCGTGTGGTCAGTGAGAAGCTGCTCGCGCGCACCGAATTCCAGCCCGCAGACACTCTCAATCTGCTTGCCGCCGCGTGGATCCAGTTCCAGGTCCACGATTGGGTGAGTCACCTCACCTCACCTGATTCGGAGCCGTGGCTCATCGATATCGACGCCGACGACCAGTGGCCGCACTCCCGGCCGATGCGGGTTCCGCGCACGCCCGCCCTCGACGGGCCGGCCGACGTCCCGCCGACATATGCGAACCGAGACACCCATTGGTGGGACGCGTCGCAGATCTACGGCGACACGGAGGAGTACGCGGTCGCGATCCGCGACCACGATGCCGAGGGCAATCTGCTTGCCACCATCGAACTCGCCGAGGACGGACTCCCCACCCTGGCGGCAGAGCAATTGCTGGATGCGAACGGA
>NZ_DLSO01000174.1:0-43615 GCF_002500165.1 Gordonia sp. UBA7860
CCGACGCCCAGGCGGAGGCTAAGCCCGACGCCCAGTCCGTCGACGCTCAGGCGGAGGCCGAGGCTCAGTCTGATCGCTCAGCGTCCGGATCGTCGACCGCCGAGACTTCACGCGGAGTTTCGAGACCCGACACGTCGGCCGAGGTTGCCGGAAACCTCGGCCGCTGATTCTTGCGGCATGCGCGTCGCAATCGCCGCCGAGAGCTTCCTTCCGCAGGTCAACGGGGTCGTGAACTCGGTTCTCCGGGTCATCGACCACCTCGAACGCCACGGCCACGAGGCCGTGGTGATCGCTCCCGACTCGGCGCGCGGCGTCGAACGTGGTCCGCGACTGGTGGGTCGGCGCACGCCGGTGCATCTGTTGCCGTCGGTGAAGGTGCCGCGGGTGTCTTCGTTGCCGGTGGGGGTGCCCGCGCCCGTGCTGTATCGGACGTTGCGTGACTTTCAGCCCGACGTCGTGCATCTCGCGTCGCCGTTCGTGGTGGGCGGGGCCGCGGCGATGGTTGCTCGGCGCCTCGACATCCCGACGGTGGCGGTGTTTCAGACCGACATCGCGGGGTTCGCCGACGCATACCGGCTCGGGATGGCTTCGCGCGCGGCGTGGCGGTACACCAGGCGACTGCACGAGATGTGCGACCGCACGCTGGTTCCCTCGAGTGCGACACTGGAATCGCTGGGTGCACATGGTGTTCCGCGCTTGTATCGGTGGGGGCGCGGCGTCGACACGCAATTGTTCAATCCGACGCGACGTGACGAGGCGCTGCGTCGTGAGTGGATGGGTGATCGGGAGCGGTTGGTCGTCGGATTCGTCGGGCGGTTGGCGCCGGAGAAGCACGTCGAGCGGTTGGCTTCGCTCGCGCACGACGACTCGGTGCGAGTGGTGATCGTCGGCGACGGACCGGAGCGTGCGAGGTTGACGCGGCTGCTGCCCGACGCGGTGTTCACCGGGGAGTTGCGCGGCGTCGAGTTGGCTCGTGCGTACGCGAGCCTCGACGTCTTCACGCATGCGGGTGAGCACGAGACGTTCTGCCAGGCGATCCAGGAGGCGATGGCCAGTGGGCTGCCGGTCGTCGGGCCGGACGCAGGTGGACCGCGTGATCTGGTGTCGGCGTGGCGAACGGGATATCTGCTCGAGCCGGCGTCGTACTCGGCGAAGTTGCCCGAGGTGATCGATGTGCTGCGCGATGACACGCATCGTTCGGCGATGGGTCGGGCAGGGCTTGCGGCGGTGCACGATCGGACCTGGCCCGCGATCTGTGAGCAGCTGGTCGGGCACTATCGCGCGGTGATCGCAGGACAGAGCGGACTGACCGATTCGGAGCTGTTGGCCGGGTAGTAGCGTGGTCGGCATGGCCATCACCGACCGCGCAGGTCTCGACAAGGCGCCTGCCGAGGTCGCCGCGATGTTCGACGGCGTTGCGAAGCGCTACGACATCACGAATACCGTGCTCTCCTTCGCGCAGGATCGTCGGTGGCGCAAGGCGACACGCAAAGCATTGGCACTGGGCCCGTCGGACGTGGTCTTGGATCTCGCGGCGGGGACCGCGGTCTCGACTGTCGAGCTGGGGGAGTCGGGAGCGACGTGCATCGCCGCCGATTTCTCGCTGGGCATGCTGAAAGCTGGTGCCGACCGCGACGTTCCCAAGGTCGCGGCCGACGCGCTGGCGTTGCCGTTTGCCGACGGATCGTTCGACGCCGCAACGATTTCGTTCGGGCTGCGGAACGTGCAGGACGTACCACTCGCGTTGTCCGAACTGAGTCGTGTGCTGAAACCCGGTGGGCGACTTGCGATCTGCGAGTTCTCGACCCCGACTTTCGGGCCTTTCCGCACCGTGTACATGGAGTACCTGATGAAGGCGCTGCCCGCGGTGGCGACCAAGGTGTCGAGCAATCCTGCGGCGTATGTGTATCTGGCAGAGTCGATTCGGGCGTGGCCCGACCAGTTCGGCCTCGGCGACCTGATCCGCGACGCGGGGTTCACCGACGTGCGCTGGCAGAACCTGACTGGCGGCATCGCCGCGGTGCACACGGGCCGCAAAGCTTAGCTCGAGCCGGGGTGCGTACACAATCGTGACGTGAGCGGGGGCCGAGGAGATTATTGTCTCGGCGTCGCGCTGAGGACCGAGTTGTGTACAGCGGGCCGGGTTCGGGCGTGCGGCGGGCTGGCGTGGCTGCGACGGGCTCGTCGCTGAAGGTGTGTCTTGTTGAAGGATGTGGGTGCTGCAGCACACAGATCCTTCGATACGACACACATGTGGCCGCTCGGTGCTGCTAAGCCGAGCTCTTGTGCGCGACGGGGCATCCCGTGGGGAAGGTGCCGAGGTCGTCGACGCGGTAGCCGTTTGGGTAGCCGCGGACCTCGGCGGTGTCGATGCCGAAGACGGGCTCGGTTCGGGGTGTGGCGAAGTAGCGGATCGCCAGGCCGCGCGCCTTCAGTCCTGCGGTGACGAGTACACGCTCGGCGCGTGTGGGGTGCGGGTATCCGAAGGCGTCGAGGAGGGGTTCGTCCATGAGTGCGCGGGCGAGACGTCGGACGAGGGGTGCGGGGAGCAGTCGGTACGGCATGAAGGTGGTCAGCAGGTCGAGGGTCGAGTCGGCGACTGCGCGGGAGCCTTCGCGGAAGTCGAAGTGCTGCCGCTCGTAGGAGTCCATCAGGGACTCGAACTCGGCGTAGGTATCGGGAATGTCCTTGATTCCCATGTGCTTTCCGAATAGGCGGTAGTAATTCGTGAGTCCGTCGATCTCACGCTGGCTGAGTGTGCGCCACTCGTATGCGTTGATCCAGCGGGGTGGGCAGACGACGAATGTCGCAAGGACGTAGCGCATGTCGTCGTTGGAGATGTCGTAGCGGCCGTGCATCTGGTTGATCCGACGAACCGCCGCGTGCCCCTGGCCGCCCGGAGCAAAACCGTGCTCGACGGGCGCCGACAGGAGGAGCACCGTGTCGTCGTAGCGCTTCTGGGTTTCCTCGGTGAATTGGACTGTCTTGTACAGCAATTCGCCGATCGATGGCACCGCGTACGTGCGGAACAGCGCAAAGCTGAGCGCTTGCGTTGTGGCCCAGACGAATTCCTTGCTCGACAGTTCGATGGCGTAGGTGCGTGGCTCCTCGGCGGGGTCGACGGCGGCGAGTTCGTCGCGGCGACGGTAACGCTCGCGTCGACGCGCGGAGATCGTGCCCAGAAGCCGCGAAGGCAGTGTCCGCAGAGGCATGGGTGCTTCCTTGTCGACGTTGTGGTGCATGACACATTCTCGATGAAACGTATCACGCAGAACGTCTCAAACCAATGGTCGATGCTCCGCCCCGGGGCTACCGGGGTGGGTTCAGGCGAACGGGGGCCGGTGGTCGATGCGCGTGGAGACGTGCCCGGCCGCACGCCAGGCCCGGGCGACCAGATCGGCGTCGTCGTCGGTGATGAGGTTGCCCATCACGCGTACGACGAGCGACATCAGCTTTGCCGATCGGATGCCCGGCCGGCCGAGCAGCGGTACCGCGCGTGGGACGGTCAGCACGCCGGCGAGGCGTCGAGCAGCCGAGAACGCCAGGCCGTAATGCTCGACGAGGGTTTGCTGCCACTGCGCGGTGTGGTCGGGGCTGCCGAGGCGCTGCGCGGCAAGACGACCGGTCTCGAGGGCGTAGTCGATGCCCTCGCCGTTGAGCGGATTGACGCATGCGGCGGCGTCGCCGATGAGCATCCAGTTGGGCCCCGACACGCCCGTCACCGCGCCACCCATCGGCAGCAGCGCCGACGTGAGCCGAGCGGGCTTCCCGGTGATCTGCCACTCGTCGCCGACCATCCGCGCATAGTGGTCGAGGATGGGTCGTAAAGCCATGTGCGCCGGGCGTTTCGACGTCGCGAGTGCGCCGACGCCGACGTTCAGCAGGCCGCTCACGGTGCTGTTTTGATCCGTATCGCCCGCAGCGCCCCCGAGGGGGAAGAGCCACCCGTAGCCCGGCAGGAGCTCGCCGTCGGGGGCGCGCAGCTCTAGGTGCGAGCCCATCCAGTTGTCGTCGGCGCGTGTCGACGGGACGTAGGCGCGTGCTGCGACGCCAAATGCGGTGTCGCGGTGCCACTCTCGGCCGAGTTTCTTGCCGAGAGTCGAGCGCACACCGTCGGCGACGATGACCTCGCGCACGCGGATGGTGTGCGGTCCGTCGGCGTCGTCGACGGTGACCGTCGAGATGCGCTCGCCGGACATCTCGACGTCGACGGCCTTGGCGCCCTGGAACATTTTGGCGCCGCGGGCGACGGCGAGGGCGCGCAGCTCGTCGTCGAGTTCCATTCGGGTGATGGCGCTGCCGTACGCCGGAAAGCGGCCCGCTGGCCACGGCACGCGCTGGGTGGCGCCCCAGCCGTGCAGTTCGAGACCGTCGATGCGGGGACTGGCGGCGAGGCGGTCGGCGAATCCGAGCGCGACGAGTTCGGCGGTCGCGCGCGGCGTCAGGCCGTCGCCACATGTCTTGTCGCGGGGGAAGGTGGCGGCGTCGAGGAGTACGACGTCATGACCGGCAGCGGCGGCGTGGGCGGCGGCGGCAGACCCGCCCGGTCCCGCTCCGACGACGAGGACGTCGGTGCTCTCGGGGATCTGGCTCGTCACTCGACCAGTATGTGGCCTCCCGGCACGCTCGCCGCACGCGCCCACCGACTAGGCTCGGCGGAGTGAAGTCGACTTTCGCGGGTCTGGATCTGGGTTCCGAAGAGTTCGCCGGTACCGTGCGGACCTCGTTGGCCCAGGTAGAAGAGTTGTTGCTGTCTGAGCTGGCATCTGGTGACGACGTCATGACCGAAGCCGCGAGCCACCTGGCCAAGGCTGGTGGCAAGCGTTTTCGTCCCATGTTCGCGATCCTGGCCGCCCAGTTCGGGCCGCGTCCGGATGCGAGCGAGGTGATCACGGCCGCAACGGTCGTCGAGATGATCCACCTCGCGACGCTCTACCACGACGACGTGATGGACGAGGCCCCGATGCGACGCGGCGCGCAGAGCGCCAATGCGCGGTGGTCCAACAGCATCGCGATCCTCTCCGGCGACTACCTGTTCGCCCGCGCGTCGCGCCTGGTGTCGACGCTGGGACCTGACCCGGTGCGCATCATCGCCGAGACCTTCGCCGAGCTGGTGACGGGTCAGATGCGCGAGACCATCGGTGCCCGCGACGTCGACCCGATCGATCACTACCTGAAGGTGGTGTGGGAGAAGACCGGTTCGCTCATCGCGGCTGCCGGTCGGTTCGGCGCGATGACCTCGGGTGCAACGTTGGACGACGTCGAGCGGCTCTCCCGGCTCGGCGACATCGTCGGCACCGCATTCCAACTCTCCGACGACATCATCGACATCAGTTCTGCCACAGGCGATTCGGGCAAAACCCCCGGAACCGACCTGCGTGAGGGCGTGCACACGCTGCCGGTGCTCTACGCACTTGCCGACGACGACGCTGCGTCGAACAGGTTGCGAGAACTGCTCGTCGACGACGGCGGTGCGGCCAAGCCGCTGACCGACGACGCCGAGGTTGCCGAGGCGCTCGGACTGCTCGTCGAGTCGCGTGGCATGGCCCAGGCGAACGCGACGCTGCGCGGATACGCAGACGAGGCGGGGCAGGTGCTCGGTGCGCTTCCCGAGGGGCCCGCTCATTCTGCCTTCACATCACTGGTCGACTACACGATCGCGCGCACGGGGTAACTCGCCGACGCCGCACGGAAACCCAACCGGACCCTGGATCGTTTGAGAAACTGAGAGCTCCGGCATCGCGTCGGAGGCGAGTTCGAACGAGGATCTGATGCGAAACGGTGTGAAGACGGCACTTCTGCTCGGCACGATGTCGGCGTTGATCGTCGCGATCGGTGCTTGTTTCCGGAGTCCGACGATTCTGTGGGGGTCGGTGATCCTTGCGATCGCCGTGAACGGCTACGTGTACTTCAACAGCGCCAAGATGTCGCTGAAGGCGATGCATGCGCAGCCGGTGACGGAGGTCGAGGCTCCGGTGATGTACCGCGTGGTGCGCGAGCTTGCGACGCAGGCGCGGCAGCCGATGCCTGCGTTGTACATCAGTCCGACGGAGTCGCCCAATGCGTTTGCGACGGGACGTAATCCGAAGAACGCGGCGGTGTGCTGCACGGCGGGGATCCTGCGACTCCTCGACGAACGGGAACTACGCGCGGTGCTCGGTCACGAGCTCTCGCATGTCTACAACCGCGACATCCTGATCAGTTCGGTCGCGGGCGCGATGGCCGCGATCATCAGCGGTCTGGCGAACTTCGCGATGTTCTTCGGAATGTCGGGCAACCGCAACAACGGACCGAACCCGATTGCGCTGATCCTCATCTCTCTGCTCGGACCGTTTGCCGCGACGTTGATCAAGCTTGCGGTGTCGAGGTCGCGGGAGTTTCAGGCCGACAAGTCGGGTGCTGAACTCACGAATGACCCGTTGGCGCTGGCGTCGGCGCTCGCCAAGATCTCCGGCGGCATCCAGGTGGCGCCGCTACCCCCGCAGCCCGACATCGCCGCGCAGAGCCACGCGATGATCGAGAGTCCGTTCCGCGCGACGGACCGCATGGCCAAGATGTTCTCGACGCACCCGCCGACCGAGGAGCGCATCCGACGGCTGCAGGAAATGGCGCGGCGGGGAGTGTAGCGAGGTCGCGTGGTCGGCTTCGAGGCTGGAGTTCGCGCAGAAAATTGCGCCCATCGGGCCCTGCGGGTGTACCGGTACAGGTCGAGGTCCCCAGAGCTGTCACTTTCTGCGCTGGGGTGATCGGGTCGGGCGCTATCGGTAGTTGACGAACTGTAGGGCGATGCCGAAGTCCTCGCCCTTGAGGAGCGCGATCACGGCCTGGAGGTCGTCGCGCTTCTTGCTCGACACGCGTAGTTCGTCGCCCTGGATCTGCGCCTTGACGCCCTTGGGGCCCTCGTCGCGGATCTTCTTGGAGATCTTCTTGGCGTGCTCAGAGTCGATGCCCTGCACGAGATTCCCGGAGATCTTGTACGTCTTGCCCGACGCCTGCACCTCGCCGGCGTCGAACGCCTTGAGCGAGATGTCGCGGCGGATCAGCTTCTCCTTGAACACCTCGAGCCCGGCCTGAGCGCGCTCTTCGGCGTCGGAGGTGATGACGATCGTCTCTTCGCCGGACCAGTCGATCCCGGTGTTGGTGCCGCGGAAGTCGTAGCGCTGCGAGAGTTCCTTCGCGGCCTGGTTGAGGGCGTTGTCGACCTCCTGGCGGTCGATCTTGCTCACCACGTCAAACGATGAATCAGCCATGGATCACAGCGTAGCCCGACGCCGCTCGCGGTCGGGGCGGGGTGTTGGCGGAGGCTTGTGTGGGGTGGTTTCGACACGGCTGCTCGCTTCGCTCGCGGCCGGCTCAACCACCGGTGGGGAGGGGCCGGCTCAACCACCGGTGGGGAGGGGCCGGCTCAACCACCGGTGGGGAGGCTGGGTCGACTATCGGTTGGGAGGCTCGCTCAACCACCGGGCCGGCTCGACGGCCCGGCGCGGCGTCGGGCTGACCTGCGGGTTTGCGTCAATGGCCGGGATTCGTTGTATTCTTCTCGGCGTTGTTCGTGCGGCCTCGCGGGGCCTGCTCAGAACGGCACGGCAGGTTGCCCGAGCGGCCAAAGGGAGCGGACTGTAAATCCGTCGCGCAAGCTACATAGGTTCGAATCCTATACCTGCCACAGCGAGGTGAACGTGCAGTCGGCGGTCCATCGGAGAGCTGGTAGAGCAGCGATTTGGTGAGCCGCCGCATCGGTGTGTAACCTCGTTAAGGCTCTCCGGACGCCCGAAAGGGCAGCCGGAAACGCCCCCTTAGCTCAGTCGGCAGAGCGTTTCCATGGTAAGGAAAAGGTCGACGGTTCGATTCCGTCAGGGGGCTCGGTAGGACTTGAACGCCCGACGCCGCAACGCCACCGCGAGGACTGCGTCCACGCTGACGGCGTTCATGTCACCATGGCGGTGTAGCTCAGCTGGTTAGAGCGCACGACTCATAATCGTGAGGTCGAGGGATCGAGTCCCTCCACCGCTACACGTAAGGCTTGTCGCGCGGCCCGGGTCGGGCGAGGCGGCGCCTAGTGCTCCGACGACCCAGACCCACCCGAAAGAAGGCGAACCCAGTGGCTTCCTCAACTGACGTCCGGCCAAAGATCACCTTGGCCTGCGAGGTGTGCAAGCACCGCAACTACATCACCAAGAAGAACCGTCGTAACGATCCCGATCGTCTCGAGATCAAGAAGTTCTGCCCGAACTGCGGCAAGCACCAGGCGCACAAAGAGTCGCGCTGAGTCGGCTTCGCCGACGGAGTCGCGCTGAGTCGGCTTCGCCGACGGAGTCGCGCTGATTCTTCCCCGAGGCCGATGGCCCCGGAGCGTCGTCGAATAACGGTCGTATCGGGGTAGGTCTCCGCCGAGAACGCACCTTCGAATCCGGTTTGCGTAGTTCGGCATTGTGCGTCGTCGCGAGATGCGCACCCACAAGTTTGTGCAACTGCGGGCTGCCTCACACGAGGCAGTCCGCAGTTGTCGTTCCGATGAAGTAATTCAGTACAGTTGCCAGCGAGTATGTGTCTCGACGATGAGCGGTCAGCCCCCCGTCCGTCGGGCATACCGCCCAGTGCAGCGTGAGGAGTCCAACCGATGTCACAGATCACCGATAGCGAGATCCAAGACCGGATCGATGCGTTGAAGAACGGTGTGAAACTGACTCCGGAAGAGATCGCGGCGCACACCACGTCGATGGTCGGTTTCAACTACACGGTCGACGACTACTACGAGGTCGGCCGCGAAGAGATCCGCAAGCACGCTCGCGCCGTGCAGGACGCACATCCCGTCCACTGGGACGAGGCAGCGGCTGCGGAGATGGGTCACGACACCCTGATTGCAGCGCCGACCTTCGTCTCGGTGCTCGGGATCATCGCGCAGCGTCGGCTCTTCGAAGACATCGTCACCGGCTACGACCTGTGGCAGATCATGCAGACCGACCAGCGGCTGATCTTCCACCAGCCGATCAAGGTGGGCGACCGACTGATCTGCGACGTCTCGCTGGAGTCGTTCCGGCAGATGGGCGGGGCAGACGTGATGGTCACCAAGAACATCATCTGGAACCAGCACGACGAGCCGGTCATGACGACCTTCACCAGCCTTGTCGCACGGGCGGCCGTCGACGCCGATCCCGAGGTCCTCGACGAGCTCGAGCACGTCATGATGAAGGTCGACAAGGAGCCGACGCTGCCGCGCAGCGTGCACGGACCGTTCGATCGCTACGAAGATCCGGACCCGGTGGTTGCGCCGAAGCCGTACTCGGCAATCAACTTCGACGACCTCGAGGTCGGCCAGGAGCTGACCCCGATGACCAAGACCCTCACGCGGGGCAACCTGGTCAACTATGCGGGCGTCGCGGGAGATCCCAATCCGATCCACTTTTCTGACGAGCTGGCCAAGGTCATCGGACTCGAGACTGTCGTGGCGCACGGCATGCAGACGATGGGCCTCGGCGCGAGCTTCATCACCGAGTTCGTCGGTGATCCAGCGGCGATCTACGAGTACAACGTGCGCTTCACCAGCCCGGTGTACGTCTACCCCGACACCTACGCCAACGTCGACTTCACGGGCAAGATCAAGTCGCTCGACCCGGACACCCGACGCGGCGTGATCAGCATCGTCGCCAAGCAGGGCGACCGAAAGATCTTCGGCCGCGCCCAGGCGCACGTGCAGTTCAACTGACGCCCGCGGCTCGGCTGAGTGGTCTCGACAAGCTCGACCAGCGGGGTGAGGCGCTCGACCAGCGGTTGGGGCGCTCGGCAGGCGGGTTGCAGTGGTCAGGCGGCCCGACGCGTCGCTACGTGGACCGGCTGCCCGAGCGCGATGCGGAAGAGGGCGCGGACCGAAGCCAGGGCGCCGTCCGGTACGTCGGCCGACGGCGAGGCGCCGGGGTGCTGGCGAGCGATGCGGGCGCGCAGCACCTGGTGGCGGATCTCGAAGCGCACGGGCGCGGTCAGTGTGGCGGCCTCGCCGTCGATTCCGGCGTTGAGGTCGGTGTCCGAATCGATCTCGAACGTCGGCGCCACCCATTCGCTCCAGAGGTGTTGTAGCCGAGTCGAACCGGGACGTGATGCCGGATCGGCGATGACTGCGACGCCGAGCAGCCCGTCCTCGATGCTCGGGCGGGTGCCCGATCCGATGATGTGTCCGAGGCGATACTGGTTGTTGGACACCATGATTGCCGCGACCGACTCGTGTTCTGTGCCGTTGGGGTCGTGCCAGGAGACCGACGGTTGGTCGGCGTTGGGTCCGAGGACCTGCGACGCGACGTCGAG
The DNA here is from genome assembly GCF_002500165.1 of Gordonia sp. UBA7860. Classification (NCBI taxonomy): domain Bacteria; kingdom Bacillati; phylum Actinomycetota; class Actinomycetes; order Mycobacteriales; family Gordoniaceae; genus Gordonia; species Gordonia sp. UBA7860. The sequence continues at coordinate 10,300 of NZ_DLSO01000174.1, forward strand.
CAGCGTTTTGGCTTTCGCGTTGCGGTAGCTCTCGCGTTGGACCGCTTCGCCGTAGACACCGAGCGAGACGTTGTTGACGAAGACCTGTCCGTTGACGACGCCGAGGTCGACGCGACGTTCTCCACCTTCGACGAGGGAATCGAGGGCTCCGACGGCGTCGTCGCGGTCGACGCCGAGGTCGAGTGCGAAGTGATTGCGGGTGCCCGAGGGAATACACGCGTAAGGCAGATCGTGCGACGCAGCGACGTCGGCGACGACCGCCTGCGAACCGTCGCCGCCAGCCATCGCGAGTGCGTCGGCACCGTCGGCGACGGCGCCCTCGGCGAGGGCTCGCAGATCGTCTCCCTTGACCAGTTCGATGGTCCGGTAACCCCGACGTTCCGCTTCATCGGCGAGGTGGAGCCGGTCGGCTTTGCCGTCGCCGGACCGTCGGTTGTAGATGAGCACGGGAGCGCTCGGGGGTGCGACGATGGGCAACGGCACCGAGACCCGGAACGCTCGCGACGCCGCTGCGACGGCGATCGCAAACAGCGCGATCACGACAAGTGTGCCGATCAGCAGCCACCAGCTGCGCAGCACGACGATGACGATGGCGACGACAACCAGGATCACCGCGATGATCAGTTCGGCTAGGCGTCGGTTCCCGATGTTGAACAAGCCGTCGACGGCGAGTCCCGCGGCGACAAGGAGCAGGACGAGTGCGATGAGTCCGACGGGGAATTGGTTACCCGCGGAGACGATGGCGATCACCACGCCGAGAGCGCCCGAGGCGAGCGAGAGGATGGCAAAACCGCGTCGTTGTCCCGCAGATTGTGTCATCCGCCCACGATACGCAGCCGACCAGTCGTGAGGCGGGACAACGGGCCGGGACGCACGGAACTGTCGCGGGTTCGACTCCTGACGGTGAACGCAGCGCAGGCGATCACCGCGATGCCGCCGGCGACGACACCGAGCGACACCGACTCACGCAGCAGCAGCGCCGCCCACGCCACCGAGAGGACGGGCTGGACGAGTTGAGTCTGACTGACGACGGTCATCGGCCCGATCGCGAGTCCGCGGTACCAGGCGAAGAATCCGAGGAACATGCTGACGGCACAGAGATATCCGAATGACGTCCACTGTGCCGCGCTGATGTCTGTCGGCGGTCGCAGGTGGATCGAGCGGGCAGATGCCATCGCCATGACCGGCAGCGCGAGCACCAGGGCCCAGCAGATGGTCTGCCACGCGCCGAGTTCGCGCGCGAGAATTCCGCCCTGGGCATACCCGATCGCGCCCAGCACGACGGCGCAGAGCAGGTAGACGTCGTCGATGCTGCTCGCCGACGCTCCGCCGTGCGCGAGGAGCGCGAACGTGACCGTCGCGATGGCGCCCGCGGACGCACCGATCCAGAACCGCGCGCCGGGACGTTCGCGGGTGAGTGTGACCGCGACGACGGCTGTCATCGCGGGAAGCAGTCCGACGATCACCGCGGCGTGACCGGAATCGGAATGTCGCAGGGCAAGCGAGGTGAACAGCGGGAATCCGACGACGACGCCCGCGGCGACCGGGATCAGACGAAGCCACTGACGGGCGGTGGGGAAGCGGGTGCGCGCGACAACGAGCGCGACGACGGCCAGCGCAGCCGCGACGACGGCCCTACCGCATCCGACGAGCAGCGGGTCGAGTCCTGGCGTGCCTGCCGAACCGACGGCGATGCGGGTCAGCGGCACCGAGAAGGAGAACGCGGCCACCCCGACGAAGCCCCAGGCCAGGCCGCTGGTTGACGTCTGGAGTGATAGCGGCGTCGAACTTGACGCGATAGCGCTACTATTGTCTCTCATGTTCGACGATAGCAGTTCGCGCATCGCGCAACACCTCAGAGTGCTGGCCGAGCGTGAGCAGCCGGGCTCGAGGCTGCCGTCGACGCGGGCGCTGGCCAAGCAGTTCGGGGCCGGTCCGGTGACCGTGCAGCGAGCACTTGCCACGCTGGTCTCCGACGGCATCGTCGAAACACGTTCGGGTGAGGGAACATTCGTTGCTGCTCGACGCCTCGCCACAAGACGTGACATCGGGTGGCAGACCGCAGCGCTCGGACCGGAGCGTTCCGGAATCCCCGCGACCGGGTCGACGCTGCGGATGGTCCCGCACGACACCATCGCCATGCACGGCGGATACCCCGACCAGGAGCTGCTACCGCAGGAGCCTGTCGCGGCCGCGGTGCGTCGTGTGTCGAGGCAGGCCGAGGCGTTCACGCGACCGCCGGTCGCGGGCGTTCCGGAACTGCGTCGCTGGTTTGTGAGCGAGCTCGCAGAGGGTGGCGATCGCGGTTGGCGCGACTCCGACGTCGTGATCACCTCGGGCGGACAGGCCGCGCTCGCCGCGACGATGCGGGCGATCGCCGCTCCGGGTGAGGCGATCGTGATGGAGTCGCCGACCTACTGGGGTGCGATCGCCGCGGCACGCCAGGCAGGGCTGGTGATCGTGCCCGTCGCCCGCACCGGGGGCGCACCGAGCGCCGTCGACCTCGACACCGCGTTCGCGACATCAGGTGCGCGCGTCTTCTACGCCCAGCCCAATTACGCCAATCCGACCGGCGAGCAGTGGTCGGCGCAGCAGCGGGCCGAGGTGCTCGACGTCGTCGCGGCGCATCGGGCATTCGTCGTCGAGGACGACTGGGCGCACGACTTCGGCGTCGACACCGTGCCGCGAACACTCGTCTCCGCGGACGAGAACGGTCACGTCGTCTACCTCAGGTCGTTGACGAAGAGCATGTCGTCGTCGATCAGGGTCGCCGCGGTGATGGCGCGCGGACCGGTGCGTCAGCGCATCGAGAGTGCGCTGGCGCTCTCCGATCTGTACGTGTCGCCGATCCTGCAGCTCGCCGCGCTCGACGTCGTGACCAGGCCCGCATGGCGCACATCGTTGCAGCGGCTGCGACGCGGGCTCGGCGCGCGGCGTGACGCCCTGCTCGACGCGCTGCGCGCCGAACCGTCGCTGACGGCCACGCCACCGCCGGGCGGGCTGCACCTGTGGGTCCGACTGCCCGACAGTATTCGGGTGCCAGACAGGGGCGTCGGGGATGTGCCCACCGACCCGGACGTGGTCGCGGCTCGGGCGCTGGCACGCGGGCTGTCGGTGGTGGCCGGCCGCGAGTGGTTCCCGGCCGAGCCGACCGGTCCGTATGTGCGACTCAGCTACGCCGCCGCGGGACCCGACCGCTACGCCGAGGCCGTCGAGATCCTCGCGGGGTCGTGTTAGTCGGTGCGTCGTGTTAGTCGGTGTTTGGCGGGCGAGTGAGCTTGCGGTTGCCCAGAGGTGCGGAATCCGCGCGCCTGGGCAACCGGAAGTCGGGGTGCTGCAGCTAAGCGTGCGCCCACTAAGCGGCTGATGCGTCGAGGGCGTCGAGAATCTGGCGGGCCGTGGCGTCGGGGCGTCGAGTGATGTCGTCCCAGGTGAAGTTCAACATCCGCCAGCCGTCGGTGAGGAGTGCGTTGCGTTTGGTCCGGTCACGTTGGAAGGTCTTGGCGTCGCGGTGGAACGCGAAGCCGTCGATCTCGACGATGAGTCGCGCGTCGCGGAACACGAAGTCGAGCAAGTACCCGAGGACCTCGGTGTTGGCCGTCCACCCGGTGATGCCGTGGGCGTCGAACAGTGCGGTGGCCGCGCGTTCGGCCTCGGATCGCGCACCGGAGCGCAGTGCGTCGAAGAGTCGTCGTGCCTCGGGTGCGCCGCGACGCCGCGGGTAGCGGCGCAGGGCGTCGTCGAGTTCGGTGATGGTGACGCAGTGTTTGAGGAGGGCGTTGTCGACGGTCGAGGTGTCGCCGTCGGCGGCGACGTCGAGCAGGGTGGTTGCCACCGATGCCACGCGCAGCCCGTCGACCACGACGATGTCGGGTTCGTGCAGGCGGCGATGCGTGACTTTTACGCCCGACGACGCACCGGAGTGGCGGCCCTTGACCTGGGTGGCGACGGTGATCTTCGACGGAAACGTGCCGGTCAGGCCGTGCCACCATGCGGCCGACGACCCGACGAGCACAGCGGACTTGCCGACCGATGCGACCGCGACCCGGACTCGGACGCGTGCTGTGCGTGGATGGTCGACGGCCCGAAACGTCGCCTCCGCCTCGCGCACCCACGTGCCCGCGGAGAGTCGACGCCGCACCGAATGCCTGTTGACGCCCAGCGCTCGCGCCTGTGCGAGAGTGATGACGCCGTCGTGCGTGGACAGGTGCTGCGCGAGCGTGGTCATGCGGTTTCGGACGCAGCGGGATGCCCTGAGGTTCCATGTCCGGAGGTTCCGCGCCGGGAGCCGCAAACTTGCGGTTGCCCAGAGGCGCGGAATCCGAGCGTCTGGGCAACCGGAGAATCACGCGGATCCGTGCTGGTCGGGATGGGTCGGTGCAGGAAGTGTTTTGGGTTAACCGGGGCGGGTGTTCTACACTGAAGTGTCAGGTTTACCCTTGACTTGCGCGCCGCCCATAGGGTGGCGCGTTGGTTTTGTCGGCGACGGCCCATCGGTTTCGGATCGGTAGGCTGGTTCCGGCAGGTCGACCATGACCGGTGGTTGCAGAACTCGCGAGAGTGAGCGCAGCCGCAAAGGGGCGTAGCTCAACTGGCAGAGCAGCGGTCTCCAAAACCGCAGGTTGCAGGTTCAAGTCCTGTCGCCCCTGCCCTGGAGAGGGCATACGTTGACGAGAGGACCTCGAAGGTGAGCAAGCGAGATCGAGCAGCCCGCGCCAAAAACGACGGGCAGTCCACCGCCGCCGATTCGGCAGCGGAGGAGCTCGAGACCCGCGACGACGCCGTCGAGGACGCAGATGGCGGAGCCTCGGATGCGTCGTCGGGCGATCTTCGCCCGACGGGTAAGCGTTCGGGGCGTCGTCGCTCGTCGGCGGCTGCCGTCGACACGACAGACGGCGATGCGGATTCCGACGGTGGATCCGCAGTCGCCGTCAAGGAACGCAAGGTAAAGAAGGCGTCCGAGCAGAGCAGCAATCCGTTTGTGCGGATCTGGGTGTTCATGCAGCAGGTCGTCTCGGAGATGAAGAAGGTCATCTGGCCGACGCGGCGCGAGACGATCACGTACACGATCATCGTGCTCGTGTTCGTGGTGGTGATGACCGCGTTCATCTTCGGGATCGACATCGGCTTCGCCAAGCTAGTTCTCTGGATCCTCGGCTGATTCGGGCTCACTCAGGTGAGCCCGCTCCCGACCGGGTCATCCGACGGACGACCAACTTCATGAAAGAGGAGCGTGGGCTGCAGTGAGCACCCCGGATAACGAGTTCGACCCGACCGACACGGTCGAGACCGACGTCACCGACGCCGGGAGCGAAGCGACCGTGGACGAGACCGACGATCCGGGCACCGAGGCGCAGGTCGAGGCCGCACAGGACGACGCCGCAGCCGTCGACGGCGGCGAAGAGGCCGTTGAGCAGGCAGAAGCTGCCGAGGACGCCGCAGCTGATGCCGACGCCGCAGAGGCCGAAGCAGAGGAAGAGGTCGACCCTGCCGAGGAACTGCGCAAGCAACTGCGTCGCGCACCCGGCGAGTGGTACGTCATCCACAGCTATGCCGGTTACGAGAACAAGGTCAAGACCAACCTCGAGACCCGCGTGCAGAACCTCGACGTCGGCGACTACATCTTCCAGGTCGAGGTCCCGACCGAAGAGGTCACCGAGATCAAGAACGGCCAGCAGAAGAAGGTCAACCGCAAGGTGCTGCCCGGCTACATCCTGGTGCGCATGGACCTCAACGACGAGTCGTGGGGCGCGGTGCGCAACACCCCGGGTGTCACGGGCTTCGTCGGAATGACCAGCAAGCCGTCGCCGTTGAGTCTCAACGAAGTGCTGCAGTTCCTGCTGCCGCGCACCCCCGCGAAGAAGGCCACGGCCAAGGGCGCCGAGAGTGTCGAGCAGGCCGCAGCGGCTGCGACGTCGGTCGTCGAGGTCGATTTCGAGGTCGGCGAGTCGGTCACCGTCATGGACGGCCCGTTCGCCACGCTGCCCGCGTCGATCAGCGAGGTCAACGCCGAGCAGCGCAAGGTCAAGGTGCTCGTGTCGATCTTCGGTCGTGAGACGCCGGTGGAACTCGGCTTCAACCAGGTCGAGAAGATCTAGTCGCGCGCCCTTCGAGACGCTCGCAAGCTCGCTCCTCAGGGAGCGGGTGACACACCGAATATGAACTTCCACGCCTCCAGCGGACGTGGATCTGCAAGAAACAAACAAGGAACAAGGATGCCTCCCAAGAAGAAGAAGCTCGCCGGGATCATCAAGCTCCAGATCCAGGCAGGCCAGGCAAACCCGGCCCCGCCAGTGGGTCCGGCGCTCGGTCAGCACGGCGTGAACATCATGGAATTCTGCAAGGCGTACAACGCCGCGACCGAGTCGCAGCGTGGCAACGTCGTGCCGGTTGAGATCTTCGTGTACGAAGATCGCTCGTTCGACTTCAAGCTCAAGACCCCGCCCGCAGCGAAGCTGCTGCTCAAGGCCGCCGGTCTGCAGAAGGGTTCGGGTGAGCCGCACACCAAGAAGGTCGGCAAGGTCTCGATGGACCAGGTCCGCGAGATTGCCAAGACCAAGGCCGAAGACCTCAACGCCACCGACATCGACCAGGCCGCGAAGATCATCGCCGGTACTGCACGGTCGATGGGTATCACCGTCGAGTGAGCTTGCGAACTCGCGCAGGTTTGACCGAGTGAGCTTGCGAACTCGCGCAGGTTTGACCGTCGAGGGCTGATCAGCCCGCTGAGTGGGAGGGCCGGCTCGGCCCACACACCACCAACCCGAATCATCAATACGGAGAAAGAACAGAGCAATGAGCAAGAGCAGCAAGGCCTACAAGGCCGCGGCCGAGAAGGTCGACAAGGACAAGCTCTACAGCCCGCTGGAGGCTGCTGAGCTGGCGAAGGAAACGTCGTCGAAGAACACCGATTCGACCGTCGAGGTCGCAATCCGGCTGGGCGTCGACCCGCGTAAGGCAGACCAGATGGTTCGAGGCACCGTCAACCTGCCTCATGGCACGGGTAAGACTGCCCGCGTGATCGTGTTCGCCGCAGGCGACAAGGCCGCTGAGGCCGTGGCAGCGGGTGCCGACGAGGTCGGCGCCGAAGACCTGATCGAGAAGATCCAGGGCGGCTGGCTCGACTTCGACGCCGCGATCGCCACCCCTGATCAGATGGCCAAGGTCGGCCGTATCGCGCGTGTCCTCGGACCGCGCGGCCTGATGCCGAACCCGAAGACCGGCACGGTCACCACCGACGTGACCAAGGCGATCAACGACATCAAGGGCGGCAAGATCAACTTCCGCGTCGACAAGGCAGCCAACCTGCACTTCGTCATCGGCAAGGCGTCGTTCGAGCCGACCGCGCTCGCCGAGAACTACGGCGCAGCGTACGACGAGATCATGCGCGCGAAGCCGTCGGCCGCGAAGGGCCGCTACATCAAGAAGGTGACCGTCTCGACGACGACGGGTCCGGGCATCCCGGTCGACCCGGCCGTGACGCGCAACTTCACCGAGGCTCCTCAGGACTGAGAGCGTCATCTGTTGTAGCGCAACAGCTTCGAAGCCCCCGAGTACCACTGGTGCTCGGGGGCTTCTGCGTCTGAGGCTGCGGATTGGTGACTATCCACCGCAGCGCTGCGCGAAGGCGATGATCTCGTCGGCTACCTCGTCGCGGATCTCGGGTTCGTTGTGCACCTCGTGCCGGTAGCCGGTGTAGATGCGGGTGCGCACGTCGGAGTGGCCGCTCGCGGCGAGCTGATTGCCGACGTGGTAGGCGCCCTCGCCGAAGTTGGCGACGGGGTCGGCGTCGCCCGCGAGGATGAGGACGGGGAGGTCGGAGCGGACTGTCGGATACCAGGTGTCGGCGTTGACGGCGTCGTAGAGGTCGACGAAGCCGCGGATGAATCGCACGGACATGGGTGCGCCGAAGTTGTTGAAGGGGTCGCGGGCGTGGTCGCGGACGACCCCGGGATCGCGCGCCACCCATGCCGTGGGGAAGGCGTCGGGGCCGTAGCGCGCGGTGAAGCCGTCGAACATCTGCCCCGCGTAGGTCTGCGTCGACGTCGACGTCGGGTCGGACTCCGCGGCGAGGGCGTCGCGGTCGAGGACTTCGTCGATGCCGTGGATCTGGGCCGCGATGCCGCAGAGGATGAGTCCCTTGAGCCAGTCGCTGTCGTCGGACACGAGACCGCGCGCGATCATCGAACCCCACGAGTGTCCGAAGACGACGTAGGGCAGGTTGGGGTAGAGCTCACGCACCTTGTCGCGCAGGGTGCGTTCATCTGCCACGACGACCTGGTCGGCGTCGTCTCCGGCGTCGGCCCAAACTCCCGAGGTCATGGCCGTCTTGCCGTGTCCGGCGTGGTCGTCGGCGACGACGACGAACCCGGCGTCGAGCAGCTTGGTGATCAGTCGAAGGTAGCGGCGCGAGTGCTCACCGAGTCCGTGGACGATGTGGATGATGCCGCGCGTCTTGGTGGCGGACTCATAAACCCAACCGAAGATGGTGTCGCGACCGTTGGCCGACGTGAACTCGATTTCGTGAAGTGACAACGCTGTCCTCTTCCGACGGGCCGCGTGCGCGGCGTGGGTGCGGTCGGTTATCGAGGTTAGACCTCGATTTCTCCTGGCGGGCACGTGTCAGGTATGCCAGAATCAACCGGTTGTTTTCTTTTGCGAAGAATCCACTCGGACGAACTCAGGAGCCGGTACATGCCGTATCTCGGATTGATCTACGTGGCGATCTTGGTCATAGCCCTGATCGACATCATCAACACCGACGACGCACTCGTGCGCGGAATGCCGAAGCTGGTCTGGATTCTCCTCGTTGTCCTGCTGCCCCTCATCGGCGCGCTCCTGTGGCTGGCGTTCGGACGTCCGACCGCCGATGATCGCCCGCGCGCTGCTGCACCGGGTTCGGTCGCCGCGGAGTTCCCGGAATACGACCGTCCGGGTCGCTACATCCCCGAAGACCCCGAGGCCGATCGCGAGTTTCTCGCCGCGGTGCGTGCGCGCGCGGAGGAGCAACGACGTATCGCGCGCGAGCAGGCGCGACGCCGCCAGGACGGCGACGCCGCGTCGTGATCGGTTGCCGAGCTCGGCCCTCGGGCGTGCGGGTCAGGCGTCGACGGGTTCGGCGTCGACCTGCTTGATCGGTCCGGTGTCGGGAGTGATTCCGAACGTCGGTGCCGGAGTCAGTCCTCGTGGTCGCGTCGTCGAATCGGCTCACCCAGACGTTGACCCGCGCGGTAGATGTGGCCCTCCACCGTGCGGACGGACAGCGAGAGCCGTTCCGCGATCGCTTTGTTGGACATCCCGCGGCGTGCGAGGGTGACGATCTCCTGCTGTCGGGTCGGCATCGGGGCGTCAGACGTCGCGGCGATGATCGCCGGTGTGTTCAGTCCGAGGCGTTCGCGCAGTTCGCCGAGGTGTTCTAGGGCCGACAGACGTGCGCCGTTGCGGTCGGCTGCGGCGTAGGCGGCGGCCGCGTGGGCGTAGGTGTCGGCGGAGGCGTCGAGCATACCGACACTGCGATATGACGCCGCGGCGCGGCACAGCGCGTCACCATCACGCTGCGCCAGGGCGAGAGCGTGGTCGGCGGTGGCCTGCGCGCGCGGAACGTCGGACAGCTCTGCTGCGAGTTCGACGATTCGCTGCGCGTGGCTGGCGTCGCCCCAGCGCAACGCGGTGTGGAGTGCGAATAGTTCGGGTGCGGGTAGCCCGCCCTCGCGTGCCCGCTGGCCGATCTCGACGGCGTCGGTGATCGCGACGGAGACCGCTCCTTCGAGAGCAGAGCGCCAGCAGGCGAGGAGGTCGATCCGGTCGCGACCGTAACCGAGTGCGCCGCAAGGAGGGTTGGGCAGACGGTCAACGCATTCGCTCAGTGTCGCCAGATCGCCGGCGAGGGCCGCGGCGTATCCGCGCTCGATGTAGAAGGGCAACCGCATGAAGTCGGGGCCGCCGCAGGCCAGCATGTCCCGGAGGGTTGCGTCGAGGCTGAGTGCGGCGTCGCGGGCATCGCCATGCGCCACTGCGGTGAGACCGCGGATGCCCCACGCCCAATACACCGCGATGCCTCCGATGTCCTCGGTGACGGTGGCGACGTCGGAGGCGATCATGTCGAGAGTGACGAGATCGCCGGTGAGCGCGCAGAAGTATGCGTGCATGTACCCGACCTCGGCGCGGTGGTATGCCGCGGCGCGGAACGTGTCGGCGATCTGGTACGACGCCTTGGCGGTGTCGTTCATGTCCCGGACCCGCCCGAGGCTACCCAGCGCGGCAATTCTGCCCCACCCCACGAACATGCCGAACAGAGGCGGCAGGGAGTCCATGGCGGGGAAGGACGAATCGAGCTCCAGGGCACGACCGGGGTTGCCCGAGACCGCATCGCAGAGAAAGTCGATCATTGTCTTCGGCTGTTCGCCCACACCATCGTCATCGACCATCGAACGGGCGCCTGCGGCATCGTCGAAAACCCAGAAGCGGTTGGCCGCACGCAGGAACGCGACCGTGTCGCGCGTTTCGGCGTCGTCGATGTCGGCGAGCGGCGCCAGTGTCGCCTCGGCCGCGTCACCCCAACCCGAGACCGAGAGCGAATACCCGTGCTGGATGGTTGCGGGAATCGCGATCGGACCGTCGAGTGCCTACGCGCTCAGCTCGCGCGCGAGTTTCAGGTTAAGTTGGTGAAGGGCTGCCGACGCTCCGTCGAGGATCAGTGAATCCCTTGTCGCGGGATCGATGTCGGCGTCGACGGCGAGTAGCGCTCGACGGATCGATGCGGTGCTGTCGGTGGTGTTATCGGCCGTGATCCGCTCGGCCAGGCGCGCACGCAGTCGACGGAGTCGCGCCACGCTCGCTCGCGCCAGCCTCACCTCGGCGTACAGGGGATGTCCGATCCGCACGTGCGGGTCGCCGCCGAACGGCTCGGTGTCGTCGACGACTATGTAGCCCGCCGACTCTGCGGCTTCGACGTCCTCGAGCGAGCACAATCGCTCGAGCACCGACATGGCAAGGGGTTCGGCGAGTGCGACCGAGTCGACGACCTCCAGTACAGAATCCGAGGCTCCACTCAACTGGGCCTCGACGGTGGTCGACAACGAATCCGGCACGCGTAGTTCGGAATCGATGACCCAGAAGCCACCGCGTCGGACGATGGCGCCCTGCTCGATGTTGGCCTCACACAGCGCGATCAGATACAGCGGATTTCCGTGCGTCAGGGTCCACAGACGTGCGGCCAACGGTGCCGATACCCGACCCCGCAATCCGACCCGCAGAAACTCCTCGGTCTCCTCGACGGTCAGCGGCGGCACGGTCATCACCGGGATGGTGCCCTCGCGCAGCAGGTCGGTCACGGAGGTGGTCGGCGGTGCCCCGTCGCGGAGAACGGCGAGGATCGTCACCGATGGTCTGCTGCGTAGTCGGTGCACCACCAGCATCGACTGCTCGTCGACGCGATCGATGTCGTCGATGACGAGGATCTGCCTGGGATGTGCGGAGAATCTGGCGACCAGATCGGAGATCCGCCGCAGCGGGTCGGTCACCTCGTAGTCGATCCACGCGGCGAATGCGCTCAACGGCACCTGCGGACTCGAGGCGGTGCCAGAGATCCAGTGCACAGGCAGGGGCAGACCCGCCACGGCCTCACGCGCCAGTCGGGTCTTTCCGCACCCAGCCGGTCCACGGAGCAGCAACAAGTCACCGGACGGGGTCAACAGTTCGGTTCTGATTCGTGCGGTCTCCGCGCTCCGCGTCGACCACGGCCAGCGGTAGCCCATGCGGCGACTGTAGGTCACTGGGCGCCGGGCGGTGCGACGTTGTACGACGTTCGGTGCACCGAAGTCGCACGACTGCCCGTGCAACGGGGTTGCACGGGAAGGCGCGAGGGATGACCAGGTCAGGCGTCGACGGGTTCGGCGTCGACCTGCTTGATCGGTCCGGTGAACCACTTCTTCACCGACACGTGCCAGTACACGTAGAGCAGGATCAGCGCACCGCCGACGAGCAGCGGGGTGTAGTTGACGTACTTCCACTCGAAGCTCGCGTCCCATGGCATGCCGCCGAGCGAGGTCGGGAACATCGCGACGAGCGAGGTCAGTGCGATCTCGATCAGCGCGAGTGGCGCGATCCACTTGTACTTGGAGCCCAACGTCCACGAGCCCGCCTCGAACGAGTCGCCCGCCTTCCAGCGGTAGTAGATCGGGACCGCGAAGCACAGGTACAACCCGACGACGCCGATCGAGACGACGGCATAGAAGGCGACGGGTACGGGTGCGCCGTTGATGTCGACCGACACCAGCGCGGGCAGGGTGATGATCGCGGCGATGGTGGCCGTCGCGACAACGGCGTTGGCGGGCATGCCATTCGAGCGGACCTTGGACCAGAGCTTGTGGCCGGGTACGGCGCCGTCGCGGCTGAACGCGAACATCATTCGCGACGCACTCGTCTGGCACGCGGCGGTGCAGAAGAGCTGGCCCGCGGTGGAGATGATCAGCACGACGCCTGCCCACTTCGAGGTGAGCGCCTGGGTGAAGATCGTCGCGACCGCGCCGCCACTCTTGGAGACGCCATCTGCGTCCTGGACTGCGAACAGGAAGCTGAGCAGCAGGATCCATCCACCGACGGCCGAGTAGGCGATGGAGCGCCAAATGCCCTGTGCCGCAGCGTTGGCCGCGCCTTTGGTCTCCTCGGAGAGGTGGGCGGAAGCGTCGTAGCCGGTGATTGTGTACTGGGTGAGGATCGCCGAGATGGGCAGCACGAAGAGGATGAAGCCGAAGCCCGACGTCTTGCCGTCGAAGATGCCGCTGTTGTTGACGGTCTTGGCGAAGACGTCGGAGAAGGATGCGTGCTGATCGGGGAGCAGGAGGATGAGAATGACTGCGGCAGCACCGAATACGTGCCACCAGACCGAGATGTTGTTGAGCATCGAGAGCAGGTGACCGGAGAATATGTTGATCAGCGCTGAGCACGCCAAGATGATCAGGAAGATGATGAACACTCTGGTCAGGCTGTACCCGTCGAGCCACGACTGGCTGAACGTGCCGATGGTGAGGTCGAGGAATGTCGCCGCGCCGTACGCGACCGATGCCAGGATGGCAATGAGGCCGATGAGGTTGAGCCACCCGGTGTAGAAGCCCGCCTTGGCGCCGCCGAGTTTGGCTGCCCACCAATAGATTCCGCCGGATGTGGGGTATGCCGAGACGAGTTCGGCCATGCAGAAGCCGATCAGCAGGATGAAGATCGAGACGATCGGCCAGCCCCATGCGATCGCGGCCGGTCCGCCGTTGTTCCATCCGAGCCCGAACGACGTGAAACAACCCGACAGGATCGAGATGATCGAGAACGAGATCGCGAAGTTGGAGAATCCAGACCACGAGCGGTGCAGCTCCTGGGTGTAGCCGAGTCTCGCGAGGTGGGCCTCGTCGTCGGAAAGATCCTCGGCAACGGTGTCATGGCCTTCTGGCATGGGTGTGCTCCCCCGGGTAAGTGATGGTGCGACGCGCCGTTGCGATGCGCAGACCAGCAGAACATAAGCTCTTCGTGGTGATTTCGCATGCCAGAAACGGACATGGCGACGAATTCATGAGTGTGATGGTCGTTCCCCTCACGAAACTGCGGTATGGACGGCGGGTGAAATGATCGACGATCGGGCTGCGGGCATGGCGTCGGCCGACGATAATCAACCGCAGGGGCGAGGATTTCGGGGCAGCACGAGACACAGGCGGTGAACGTGAGACAAGCCCGACCGAGCAAGCTGGCCATCATCGGGGCAGGCGCTGTGGGTACCGCGATCGCGTATGCGTCGTTGATTCGCGGTGTGGCGCGCACGATCGCGCTGATGGACATCAACACCTCGAAGGTGACCGCGGAAGTTCTCGACCTCTCGCACGGACTCGAATTCGTGCCACGCGCCGATATCATCGGCGACGACGACGTGTCGGTCTGCGCAGACGCCGACGTCGTCGTGTTCACCGCGGGGGCAAAACAGAAGCCGGGGCAGTCGCGGCTCGAATTGGCCGAAGCCACAATCAATCTGACCAAGAACATCCTGCCCGGTGTCATCAAGGTCGCACCCAACGCGGTCTACATCATGGTCACCAACCCCGTCGACATCGTGACCTATGCGGCGCTGAAGTGCAGCGGGTTGCCCAGCAATCAGCTGTTCGGTTCGGGCACGGTGCTCGACTCGTCGCGCCTGCGGTTCCTCATCGCGCAGCACGTCGGCGTCGCGGTGCAGAACGTGCACGGCTACATCGTCGGCGAGCACGGCGACTCGGAGATCCCGCTGTGGAGTTCGGCGTCGATCGGTGGCGTACCGCTGCTGGAGTGGAAGCCCCTGCCGGGCGGCCAGGCCATCGACGCGCCGGCGCGCGAACGCATCCAGCACGAGGTGGTGCACGCGGCCTACAAGATCATCGAGGGCAAGGGCGCGACCAACTACGCCATCGGGCTCGCGACGACGCGCATCGTCGAAGCGGTGCTCAACGACGAACACCGCGTGCTGCCGATCTCGACTGTCACGGGCGGGTACGAGGGACTCGACGACGTGTGCCTGTCACTGCCGACGCTCGTCGACCGCAACGGTGCGGGCAGCCGACTCGAGATCAAGATGTCCGACGCCGAGCGCGAGGGACTGATGAAGTCCGCCGAGACGCTGCGGGAGATGCAGGACAAGTTCGGGCTGTAGCCGGGCTGTAGCGGCGCTCTCCGGCGCGCGCGAGGTCAGGGTTTGGCTCGGGCGTCGAATGGGCAGTCGGGTGCTCGGATGGATCAACTCGTCGAATCTCGGTGTGCTCACCCGCCCACTCGCCTGGGAAAGTCAACAGATTCGACAAATCCTCCGTGGAGTGGAACCAAACGGCCATCGATCTAGTCTGATCTGTATGCGCGACGACAAACTCCTCACCCGGATCGCGGGGTTGCTGCGGCAGGCCGAGAACACCGACAACGAGCACGAGGCCGAGACGTTCATGCAGGCCGCGCAACGGTTGGCGACGTCGGCCTCGATCGATCTTGCGGTCGCCCGTGCCCACGACCCCGCGGCCAGACGCAAGACGACGCCGATCACCAGACAGGTCGCGATCGGCGAAACCGGAAAACGTGGATTGCGCACGTACGTGCAGCTTTTCGTCGCGATCGCGCGTGCCAACGACGTGACCGTCGACGTCGCGGGCAACAACACGTTCGTGCTGGCGTACGGATACGAGGCCGACATCGACACGTGTGAGGCGCTCTACACGTCGCTGCTGATCCAGATGGTCGCGGCGAGCGACGCCTACCTGCGCTCGGGCGACTACCGGGGCGAGACGTCGGCGCGGGTGGTGCGCAAGGGGACGGGTTGGCGGTCGCGGAGAGTCGTCGAACGTAAGCCGCTCGCCCCGATCACGGCGCGGTTGAACTTCCAGTCGGCGTTCGCCGAGCGGATCGGCGTGCGGCTGACCGAGGCACGCGATGCCGCACGGGCGGAGGCGGTGGAGCGTGACAACTCCCGCGAACTTCCCGCGGGCTCGACGTCGACCGCACTTGCGTTGCGCGACAAAGAACTCGAGGTCACCAGCTTCCACAAAACCGAGTCGACGGCGCGTGGCACCTGGCGCCCGACGACCGCGTCGTCGGGGTACTCGGAGGGCGCGCGCAAAGCGGGCGACCGCGCGGGGCGTCGAGCAAAGATCGGTGCCGACCGCGAATTCGGCGCTCCCCGTGGGGCACTCGAGGGTTAGGGTGTGCGGCTCAGCGCATCTCGCCCTGCAGGGCGTCTTTGTAGCGCGCGTTCTGGGCGGCGTCGGTGCCCTCGGGAAAGGTCATGACGAGGTCGACGACCTGAAAGTCTCCCGGATGTGCACCCGCGTAGAGCTGGGCACGGCCGGAGGTGGGGAACTGCATGAGGACAACTTGGTCGGATTCGACAGCTCTGCTGCACCCGGCTTCGGGACATCGCGCGGCAGTCGCGTCGTGACGACCGGTGACGGGCAGTCCGGTGGCGGCGATGCGGTCGAGTACCTGGTTGAGTTGGGCGGGGTCGACGGGATTGTCGACGTACGACGTCGAGGGCGCCGATACCGCTGTGACCTCACCCGCCGACGAACTGCAGCCGGTCAGCGCAACCCCGACGATCGCGGCGCCGACGATCGCGGTCGCGGCGGACTTCCCGATGGTGTGCGAGCGCGGCGTCATCGCGTGGACTCCCTGCGTGTCGAGGTGCGAAATGCTGACGTCGTCGAGCCTAGTCATGGCGGGGCAGCCCGCGGCATGCGCCATATCGGGGTGCGACAGGTCGGGGAGCGTCATGCCGCCGCGTGACACTCGGCGCGAACGGTTCTACGAGGCCGAGCGCATGGTGTTCCGGATGTTCGAGCGTGCAGGCGGTACGCACACGGTGCAGCTCGCGGGCACGGAGCTCACGCTGCCCGTCGAGGTCCAGTTCGCCTCGGTCGACTCCGTGCGCGACTACGTCGGTCGTGTGCTGTCGATGCCGTCGGTGAAGCAGCGCTTCGACGCCGCGTCGACGCCGGTGTCGGTGCGGGCACGCCGCGGACATCGCTCGGCCCACTACGCACGACGCGTGGACTCGGATCAGCGTGAGATCGCGATCCCCGACTCCACGGAGGGCCGCTGGGCGCTGCGCGAACTGGTCGTGCTGCACGAGATCGCGCATCACCTTGACGATTCGGACGGGCCGGCGCATGGTCGGGAGTTTGCGACGACGCTGACCGAGCTCGTCGGAGTGGTCCTCGGCCCGGAGGCCGAGTTCGTCTACCGCGTGGTGTTCGCGGATTCGGGTTTGTGAGGGGTCCGGCGACCTGGCTCAGAAGCCTTCGCCTGCAAGGAACGTCAGGTGGCTCGGGTGCTCAGGGTCGAGGACCAGGCGTTGTCTGCGGCCGCGCGCCTTGACCAGATCGGGCACGACGGTCAGATAGCGCGGGAAACTCGCCGCGTATACGTCGACGCGTAGTCGATGGCCGGGTTCGAGGACGGCATCGGTCGGGACGAGGTCGACGTCGATGCGCACCGGGGCGTCGGGTGGCACCGGAAGTTTGCGCTTGCGCGACAAGAAGTGGTGCGCGCCAACGAGACTGCCGTCCGAGGCGTAGGTCGACTTGCTGGGATCGAGCGCCCGATTCGACGCCGAGAGCGCGCCGTTGGTCAGCACCTTCGACGTTCCATCCGGCGCGACGTCGTTGACGGTGACTGCCCAGATGGCCTCATGCGCTGTGGTGGCGACGTTGAGGCGCAGATTCATCGAACCGCTGATCTGCGTCTGTTGGGTGACGGGAGCACTGGTGAACGAGAGTGCGCCGCGCTCTTGGAATCTGGCGTCGGAGGTGAAGTATTTACCCAAGGCCATCGTCGCGCCCGCGGTCACCTGTGTCATGTCGCGCGAGACGAGTCCGCGGACGTCCGCGCGGACGTGCAGCGAGGTGTAATCGGTGCACGGTGTGGATTGCAGGCTGCCGTCGTGTACGCAATGTGTTGCGCTGGAAGAACATTCACTCGACAAATAGAGCCGACGCGGTGCGACGCCCTGGCGCGGGAACGACTGGCCGGCGGTCCACGTGCCACCCTGCTGGCGCAGTGTCACCGGTCCGTAGTGCTCGACGCCGTTCGCGTGTCCCTTGAGCCAGCGGTCGAACCAGGCGCGCTCGAGGACGTCGAGACGAGGTGGCGCGAACTTGCCGCCGTAGCCGGACCCGACGTCGAAGTGATAGCCGTCGCCGACGATCAACTGCTTGCGGCCCGGTTCGAGGTTGAGACGCTCGTAAATGCCTGTGGCACTGCGGCCGAAGAGGTCGTGCCATGCCCCGACGGTGAGCGTCGGCGCCTCGATCTGATCGATCTGCGGATCGCGGGCGTCGAAGTACGGGTCGTCGAAGATGCGGTCGTCGCGGGCGGTGAGAAAACCCCAGAGCAGCGACGGGATCTCGGTTGCCGGAGATGCGACACGGTCGCGAAGGTAGCGGAAGTGCTTGCCGCGCACAACATCTCGCAGCAGAGTCGACGGATTCGGTACCCACTTCAGGATGTTGACCACGGACAACCACGCCGGGATGAACGCCGAGGGCATGCCGCCGGTGATGTAGATGTCGCGCACGATGTCGTCGCAACCCTCGACCGCGAACACGGCGCCGAGCTGGGGCGGACGCTTGTCGGCTGCCTGTAGCGAGTTGATGGCCGAGTACGACCATCCCGCGAGTCCGACCTTGCCGTTGCACCACTCCTGCTCGGAGACCCAGTCGATGATCTCGACGGAATCCTGCTGTTCACGTGGGCCGAGGATCTCCCACTTGCCGTGGCTGGCGCCGGTGCCGCGAACGTCGACGATGATCTGGGCGTAACCGCTGCGCACCAGGTTTCGATTGATGCCGAAGACGTCGATCACGCCGCCGGCGAGTACCTGGGTCAGGGTGGTCAGCCCCTCGAGAGGTGTGCCCGTCGCGTCGACCGATCGTGCTGCCGCACGCACGGCACCTCCGATGACGGGGGCGTGCATCGTGGTGTCGATGAAGTCGATCGCCGCGCGGTTGTACGGGTTGATGTTGATGATCGCCGGGTAGGGCGTCGTGACCACGTCGCCGAAGCGTGTGGCGGGCCGGACGATTGTCGCCCGCAACTCGACGCCGTCGCTCATCGTCAGAGTGACATCGCGGTCGATCGAGACGCGTGGGTAGACCTGCGGGCCGTCGACCTGCTCGCGCCAACGCATCGCACTGGCGCCGCCGGTGGGATCGCCGAGGGGGAGGGTTCCGAACACGGGCGCATCGGACGTGGATCGACGCTGAGGAACCGGGTCGAGCGGAAGTGGCTCAACCCGACCGCGGTCGGATTCTGTCGGTCCCAACTGAAACGCCATGGTGCATCAGCCTGCCTTTGAGGTCACTGCACCTGCGTCAGCCGGTTCGACCGGTGGGCGTGCTGTCGCCGATGCCGTCACTTCATCGTGTCGGTTGGAGAAGCTGAACCGCGTTGTGGCGCATGGCCCCAACCCCACCCGGTTGTGGTCCATCTCACTCCGGACACCGACACTAGCCCATGTGTGGTCTCGGAACGCTAACTAGGGGGCGTCAATTTGGCCCTCGTAGACAAAGGCGCAGGTCAGGGTTGTATCAATCCTGAACATTCTGTTCGGATAGTCCGAGATCCACCGCGGCGGCGGCTTCTTGAACCATCCATCCCGAGAGCTGAACCGAGAGATCTCGCTCGGGAACCGCAGACGAGTTGACCGCTCCCGCCACGAATGCGGCGTCCCCGCCGCCGCGGGTGGGCCTCGCGGCGGGCTGGTGCCAGTCGGCGCTGAACACCACGGCGTCGTCGACCTCGGTGCGCGTCTGCCAGGCGGCGTCGGCGCTGGTGAGGACGAGCGCCGCGCTCCGACGACGAAGCTCATCGGCACCGGGGAGATCGGCGGGCAGATCGGTCGCGACGAGCGCCAGATAGCGGGCGAGAACGCCCATGAACAGTCCGCCGTCGCCGCCGCCCGCACCACGGATCACGCCGTCGGGGCACTCGTGGCTTTCGACCGCTGTGAGCAGACGGTCGATCCGGGCGAGGTGTACGGGATCGCGGGTGAGCCGCGCGGCCTCGACCTCCGAGCCCAAGACGACTCCCTGGCAATACGTGTAGATCGCGGTGACGCGCTCGAACCCGCCGTCGCGCGGCTTGACGCCGTCGATGACGAGGTGGGAATCGGGGTCGACGAGTGTTGCGTTCATCCAGTCACACATCTCCAATGCGCGCTTCGCATGGCTGCCGGGCTGGGTCCCGGCCTGCCCCGTCCGCGCGAGCAGAATGGTCGCGGGTCCGTTGGCGGGGGCATTGAAGAAGGTGTCGATGGTGCGCCACGGGATGCCGCCGCCACGTTCAGGCTCCCAGGCGTCGTACATGCGCTTGCTCAAGACGCGCAGTGCCTTCGGATGGTGGAGGTCGAGGTGACGGTCGGCGCGCTCGATCGCAAGCCCTAGCCACGCCATGTCGTCGTAGTAGTTGTTGGTCCACCGTCCGAGGTTGCGCAGCCGGATGCCGCGCAGGAGGCGGTTGGCGAGGTCGGCGAGGTCGGGGTCGTAGGGTGCGTCGTCGACGGGGCGGTGGATGGCGGCGTCGACGATGAGGTCGAGTAGATGGGCGTGCCACCAGTAGTGCCAGAATCCGAAGCGACTACGCAGAACGTCGAGCGGGAGGCGACTCAGCGGCCATGCGACCGTTGCGATGCGTGTGCCGGGCACCCACCACGCATGTCGAAGATGCCTACCGAGGATCGAGTCGGCCGCGATTGCGGCGCGGTCGTTGGGATCCGAGACGGCGCCGGCGGGCGATTTGGATGCATTCCCCATGGTCGGGTAGCCTATTACTTCGGTGTGACGTGCACGTGTACGTCGTATCGGTTCAACCAGAGACCGTCGGTCATCGGGAGCGATTCCGATCGAAGGACGACTGCAGCGTCGCAAGGCGCGAGGTCGGCGGCCCACGCAGGGAGAACGAGGAATAGTGGTGGGCGCCCTGGAGCGCCTCGCCGAGAAACTACGCCCCGTGCCATCTGCGTGCCGGGGCGTTTATTTGTTTCGCCCCTCCTTGCGGGTATCTGGTCCGAACTCTGACCAACTCGAGTGATGAGGAAGGAGGCGAAGTATGGCCAAGTCCGAAAAGATCGCAGCAGTCGCTGAGATCGCCGAGCAGTTCAAGGGCTCAACGGCGACGGTCGTCACGGAATACCGTGGATTGTCCGTCACCCAGATCACCGATCTGCGACGTTCCCTCGGCGAGGGCGCAACCTACTCCGTCGCCAAGAACACCCTGGTGAAGCGTGCCGCTGCTGAGGCGGGCGTTGAGGGACTCGACGAGCTGTTCTCCGGCCCGACCGCGATTGCCTTCATCGAAGGTGAGCCGGTGGTGGCCGCGAAGGCGATCAAGAACTTCGCCAAGGACAACAAGGCTCTGGTCATCAAGGGCGGGTACATGGATGGCAAGCCGCTGTCCGTTGCCGAGATCGAAACGATCGCCGACCTTGAGACCCGTGAGGTCTTGCTGGCCAAGCTCGCCGGTGCCATGAAGGGCAACTTGGCAAAAGCCGCCGGACTGTTCAATCAGCCGGCGTCGCAGGTGGCACGACTCGCTGCCGCCCTGCAGGAGAAGAAGGAATCCGCAGGCGAATAAGTACCTCGGTACTCATCCGTCAGCACACAAGCATTCCCCCGCGCGGGGATTGACAAGACAAGACGCCCCGCGTGGGGACTTACAGGAAGGACGCCACCATGGCGAAGCTCACCGCTGACGAGCTCATCGATCAGTTCAAGGAACTGACCCTGCTGGAGCTCAGCGATTTCGTGAAGAAGTTCGAAGAGGTCTTCGAGGTCACCGCGGCCGCACCGGTCGCTGTTGCCGCTGCAGGCGCACCGGCTGCTGCCGGCGCCGACGCTGCTGCCGAGCAGGACGAGTTCGACGTCATCCTCGAGGGTGCCGGCGACAAGAAGATCCAGGTCATCAAGGTCGTGCGTGAGGTCGTTTCCGGCCTCGGCCTGAAGGAGGCGAAGGACCTCGTCGAGGGTGCTCCCAAGCCGATCCTGGAGAAGGTCGACAAGGAGGCCGCTGAGGCTGCCAAGACCAAGCTCGAAGAGGCCGGCGCCAAGGTTTCCGTCAAGTAAGCGGAGGCAACCGGAGCCTGCGGAGGTTGGCGGAGCGCGCTTGCGTGTCGACTTCCGTCAAGTAAGACGGTCTCCGAAGGCTTTCAGCCACGCTCTTCACACGAGCCCGGGACAGCTGTGCTGTCCCGGGCTCGTTGCTGTCCGCGGGTAGCCCACAGTTGCCGCACAATGTGACCGCCAACCTACTTTTGTTATGTCGGTGGCATGGGATACTCTCTTGGGCAGTCAGGTTACCGGCCGGTAATTGGTCAAACCTGAGAACCGCCGAGAGGCGGTGTGGATACGGGGGAGCAGTCCGCTAGAGTGACCCCAACCACAGTTGAGTCCGCCTGCGTTCGTGCCGCCTATGTCCGATGTCTTGCCTTGGCTGCCACGCTTCGGGACCCGAGTTTCTTGGAGGATGTAGTGGGTGTTGAGGTCAGCGTCGAGGGGCTCACCAAGTCTTTTGGTTCTCAGAACATCTGGCGTGATGTGACGTTGACCTTGCCGTCGGGTGAGGTGTCTGCGCTGCTGGGACCGTCGGGTACCGGCAAGTCGGTGTTTTTGAAGACGCTGATCGGTCTGTTGCATCCTGAGCAGGGTTCGGTGGTGATCGACGGCACTGATATCACGCAGTGTTCGGCCAAGGAGCTCTATGAGATCCGCAAGTTGTTCGGGGTGTTGTTCCAGGATGGCGCTCTGTTCGGGTCGATGAGTTTGTACGACAACATCGCGTTTCCGCTTCGTGAGCACACGAAGAAGAAGGAAGATGATGTCCGGCGGATCGTGATGGAGAAGATCGATCTGGTCGGTTTGGCCGGTGCCGAAGACAAGCTGCCGGGTGAGATTTCCGGTGGTATGCGTAAGCGTGCCGGGTTGGCGCGGGCGTTGGTGCTCGATCCGCAGATCATTTTGTGTGATGAGCCGGACTCGGGTCTCGATCCGGTGCGTACTGCCTATATCTCACAGTTGCTGATCGACATCAATGCGCAGATCGACGCGACGATCTTGATCGTGACGCACAACATCAACATCGCCCGCACGATTCCGGACAACATCGGCATGTTGTTCCGGAAGGAGTTGGTGATGTTCGGGCCGCGTGAGCAGTTGTTGACTTCGGAGCAGCCGGTGGTCAAGCAGTTCCTCTCCGGTGATCGGTTTGGTCCGATCGGTATGTCGGAGGAGAAGGACGAGGCGGTGCAGAAGCAGGAAGAGGCTATGCAGGCCGCCGGCATTGGTGGTGGCGGTACGAAGGATGATTTCTCGGAGATCATTCCGCAGGTGCAGCCGAATCCGGGGATGCCTGAGCGTAAAGCGGTCGCTCGGCATCGTGAGCGGGTGTTGGAGTTGTTGCCGTCGTTGCCGGAGAACGCGCAGCGCGCGATCCGTGAGTCGATGCAGCAGGAAGACCAGATCCGCGAGGAATCCCGCGCCCACGCCGCAACCACCCAGGGCGTCGAATGGTCCGACACCGAGGGTGGCCTCCAGGCAGGCAGCGAGAACGTCATGGTCGACACCTCCACCGACGTCATCGATCACGGTGACCGCAATCAGGGTGGGTACGGAAACGACTACGCCGGTAACGATTACGCCGGTGACGATGCGCAGACCCAGCAGTGGGCTGTGCCGGAGGAAGCGAAGACTCAGCAGATCGAGTCGGAACGTCCCGAGGGTGGGCGTCACTACGGCGGGGGCTCATAGGTATGACGAATGCCACCACGCGTGGCGTCGACAGAATCGCGCGGGCCGGTGAAGGTGCACTCGCCCAGACAGGCAATATCGTCCAGCTTTTCGTCGATGTAGCACGCCAGACTTTCGTGCGCCCATTCCAGTGGCGCGAGTTCATCCAGCAGGCATGGTTCATCGCAAGCGTGACGATCCTGCCGACTGCGCTCATCGCGATCCCGTTCGGCGCCATCGTGTCTTTGCAGACTGGTTCGCTGATCAAGCAGCTCGGAGCGGAGTCGTATACCGGCGCCGCGTCGGTGCTGGTCGTCATCCAGCAGGGCTCGCCGCTGGTCACGTCGCTGTTGATCGCGGGCGCCGCGGGCTCGGCCGTCGCCGCCGACCTCGGATCGCGGACCATTCGCGAAGAGATCGACGCGATGGAGGTGCTAGGCATCAATCCCATCCAGCGCCTCGTCGTACCTCGTGTGCTCGCAATGGTGCTGGTCGCGATCCTGCTCAACGGTCTGGTCGCCGTCGTCGGTATCGGGGGTGGCTACTTCTTCAACGTGGTCGTCCAGGGCGGAACGCCGGGTGCATACCTGGCGTCATTCGGCGCGCTTGCCCAGCTTCCCGACCTCTGGATCTCACTTCTCAAAGCTGCCATCTTCGGTGTGATCGCGGGCGTCGTCGCGTCGTACAAGGGACTCACCCCGAAGGGCGGCCCCAAGGGCGTCGGTGATGCGGTCAACCAGAGCGTCGTCATCACCTTCCTGCTGCTGTTTCTGGCCAACCTGATCATCACTGCGGTCTACCTGCAGATCGTCCCGCCGAAGGGGAGCTGACCATGGCCGGTGGAGTGACTATCGCCAAGAGCCGCCCCGAGTACTACATGTACGAGGCGCGCAAACAGCTCGGCAAACCACTGAAGTTGCTCGACGGTGCGGGCGAGCAGATGTCCTTCTACGGACGCACGCTCGCCTGGATTCCGCGCACGCTGGTTCATTACACGCGCGAGGTCCTGCGCATTCTCGCCGAAGTGGCGTTCGGTTCCGGCGGTCTCGCCGTGATCGGCGGCACCGTCGGCGTGATGGTGTTGATGTCGGGGTTCACCGGCGTCGTGGTCGGTCTGCAGGGCTACGCCGCACTCGACCAGATCGGCTCGCAGGTGCTCACCGGCTTCTTGTCGGCGTACGTCAACACCCGAGAGGTCGCGCCACTCGTCGCGGGTCTCGCGTTGTCGGCGACGGTCGGTTGCGGTTTCACCGCCCAGCTCGGAGCCATGCGCATCTCGGAGGAGATCGACGCGCTGGAGTCGATGGCCGTGCCGTCGATCCCGTTCCTGGTGTCGACGCGCGTGATCGCAGGCTTCATCGCGGTCATCCCGCTCTACGTGCTCGGACTGTTGTCGGCGTATTTCGCCTCCAGAGTGGTGACGACTGTCTTCAACGGACAGTCCGGCGGCTCGTACGACCACTACTTCAACCTGTTCCTACCACCGGAAGACGTGCTGTGGTCTTTCGGTAAGGTGCTTGTCTTTGCGTTCGTGATCATTCTCGTGCACTGCTACTACGGCTACTACGCAAGTGGTGGCCCCGCGGGTGTCGGCGTGGCCGTCGGACACGCTGTTCGAGCGGCATTGGTCCTGATCGCCGTGCTCGACTTCTTTCTCGGCCTCGCCATCTGGGGGACGACGACGACTGTGAGAGTGGGGGGCTAGGCGATGACAGTGATTCGTCGCCGGTTGCTGGGACTGGTGTTCTTCATCGTGGTCGCACTGTTCTTCACGCTCACGATCATGAAATTCAACAAGGACTTCACGACGTTCACCGACGTCACGCTGAAGACCGACTCGGTGGGTAATGCGCTACCGTCGAATGCTGACGTGAAAGCGCGCGGCGTTCTCGTCGGCGAGGTGCGCGACGTCGAACCCGCAGGCAATGGCACGGTCAACGTGACGCTCGGCCTCAAGCCCGAGATGGCCGCGCAACTGCCTGCCGACACCACCGCACGCATCCTGCCCAAAACGCTGTTCGGCGAGCGCTACGTCGCACTTCAGGTGCCCGAGCAGGCGTCGGGTCCGACGCTGGCTAACGGCGCGACGATCCAGACCGACACGAGCGGCAACGCGAAAGAGGTCCAGGATCTCCTCGACCGTCTGCTGCCCGTCCTCGACGCGATCCCGCCGCAGGACCTCAACGTGACCCTGACCGCGTTGTCGCAGGCGCTTTCGGGTCGCGGTGAGCAGATCGGTACGACGCTCGAAGAGCTCAACACCATCTTCGGTCGCCTGTCGACACCGAAGAATCTCAATTCGCTCGAGGGCACGTTGCAGGGCCTCGCGTCGTTCTCGAAGACCTACTCGACGGCGTTGCCCGACGTCATCGACGCACTCGACAACTTCCGCACGACCAACAAGACGATCGTCGACCGTCAGGGCGATCTGCGGACGTTGATCGCAACGCTCGGGACCGCGTCGACCGACACGACCAACTGGTTGCAGCAGAATGGCAACAACCTCGTCGATCTCGTCACCGACTCGGAGCCGTTCCTGACCGGACTCGCCAAGCAGTCGCCGACGTTCGTCTGCGCCTTCCACAACTTCGCGACGCTGATCCCGGAATCGGAGAAGATCGTCGGAAAGGGCACCAAGAACCCCGGTGTGCGCGTGAATCTGCAGTTCGTCAATCCGCGCGGTCGCTATCTGCCCAACCAGGACGAGCCAAGGTTCTTCGACCAGGATGCCCCGGCTGTCTGCTACGACCCGCCGACCAACGGCCGCCCGTTCCCGCAGTACCCCGGCGGTAGCCTCGCCGACGGCTCGTACCAGCCGCCGTCACGCAACCCCGGCCCGACGACCGTCCAGAAGCTGCCGCAACCGCAGTTCACGAAGACGCCTGTCGGGACAATCCGCGAGAACTCGTTCGACGATCCGACCTACCGGGCGCAGCTGAAGGTGATCTACGGCGCGGCCAGCGGGACCGAACCCGACGACGTGCCCACCTGGACCACCATGATCGGTGCTGCGCCACTGCAGGGAGCGCAGGTGCACATCAAATGAAGTCCATTGTGGGGCCGTTGACCAAACTGATCGTCTTCGCGGTGGTCACCGTGGTCGCGACTGCGTTGCTCGCGCTGACCATCGCCAACATCGGTGGTGGGGCAGACAACGACTACAAGGCCGTGTTCACCGACGCGTCGATGCTCAACAAGGGCGACGACGTGCGCATAGCCGGTGTGCGTGTGGGCCAGGTCAGCAACGTCGAGGTCTACGACAAGAACCGGGCGCAGGTCTCGTTCAACGTCGACCGCCAGCTGCCCGAGGGTGCGCAGATCTACATCAAGTACCGGAACCTCACGGGTCTGCGTTACCTCTCGGTCGAGAAGGGTGCGGGCGATGCGTCGCAGACCGTGAACCCCGGCCACACCTTCGGTGCGAACCCGAACGAGAACAACACGCATCCCGCGGTCAACCTGACGCAGCTGTTCAACGGCTTCAAGCCGCTGTTCCGCCAGCTTCAGCCCGAAGACGTGAACAAGCTCTCCGACGAGATCATCAAGGTCTTCCAGGGTGAGTCGAGCAACGTGTCGAGTCTGATCAGCGATACCGCCGATCTGACCAACTCGATCGCCGACAAGGACGCCGTGATCGGCGACCTGATCACCAACCTGACCAAGGTCCTCGACACGGTCAACCGGAACGACGAGCAGTTCACCGCGCTCCTCGACAACACCGAGCAGTTGGTGACGGGCCTTGCCGCACAACGCGGTTCGGTCGGTTCGGCGATCACGTCGGTCTCCAACCTGACAGCGGTCACGGCGTCGATCCTCACGTCGACGCGGCCGTCCATCCAGGGCGACATCGCCGGCCTCAAGCAGGTGGCCGACCAGGTCAACAAGCGTCGCGACGACGTCGCGCAGATCCTGACCAACCTGCCGATCAAGCTCCAGAAGATCGGCCGTGCGGCGACATTCGGTTCCTGGTTCCAGTTCTATCTGTGCGGAATCGACGTCGTCGCAGGAAACGGCAAGTCGACGCTGCTGACGCAGCCGCTCGTCCCGCTTCCGTACATCAACCACGTCCTTTACACCAGCGCGGCAAGCCGTTGCTGGAAAGACAACCAGCCAGGGGGGTGAGCATGGCAGACGGAACAGCCCAGAAGAAGCCGGGGCACAAGCGATTCGGTGGGCATCGCAGCCCCGTCAGTATCGGTGCGATCGGTATCCTGATCCTGCTCATGATGGCGGTGTCGGCGTTCTACCTGACCTCGTTGCCGCTCGTCGGTGCGGGTGCCCAGTACACGGCCAAGTTCACCGAGGCCGCCGGGCTGCGCAAGGCCGCCGAGGTGCGCGTCGCGGGCGTGAAGGTCGGTGAGGTCAGCGACGTCGCGCTCGACGGCAACCGCGTCGACGTGAAGTTCCGCGTGACCAACACGTGGATCGGCGATCAGACGCAGGCGTCGATCCAGATCAAGACGGTGCTGGGGCAGAAGTATCTGTCGCTCAATCCCCGTGGTAGCAAGATCGCCGACCCGAGTGTCGCGCTCACCGATACGGTGTCGCCCTACGACGTGATCGAGGCGTTCTCCGACGCCGCAGACTCGGTCGAGACCTTGAACACCGATCAGCTCGCGACGTCGATGAAGGCGATCTCCGACACGTTCTCCGGAACGTCGGGCGATGTCGGACCTGCGCTCGAGGGCGTCACGCGTCTGTCGCAGACGATCGCCAGCCGCGACCAAGAGGTGCAGAAGCTTCTCGAAGCGACCAAGAGCACGTCGAAGATTCTCGCTGACCGCAACCAGGAGTTCGTGAAGCTGATCGCGGGTGCAGGCCAGTTGCTCGACGAGCTCAACAACCGCCAGAAGAACATCTCGGCGTTGCTGAAAACGACGACGGCACTGAGTGATTCGCTGAGCGGGATCGTTCGGGACAACGAGGCTCAGATCGGCCCGGCGCTCGACTCGCTGAAGGGCGTCAACGATCTGCTCAAGGAGCAGAACAAGAACCTTCAGGACACGATCACGTACATGGCGCCGTTCTATCGGCTCTACGCGAACGTGCTCGGCAACGGTCGGTGGTTCGAGTCCGTGGTGACCAACCTCCTGCCGCCTGCACTGCCGCAGCAGAACACGACGCGCCTGCCCAACAAGCAGGCGAACCAGAACAACGGTGGAACGGAGGCAACCGGATGACCACCCCGGATCTGTCCAAGACCTCCGGTCCCGGACGTTGGTTCACCCCACGCCACATCGTGATCATCGTGCTCGGGTTGATTCTCGCGCTGATTGTCGCCGGCGCGCTGTGGTGGGTCTTCAGCTCGATGGGGACCACCAAGATCAACGCGACGTTCGCGCGGACCGTCGGTATCTACAAGGGTTCCGACGTCCGGGTTCTCGGCGTGCCCGTCGGCAAGGTCGACTCGGTCACCCCCGACGGCCAGACCGTCAAGGTGACGATGACCGTCAACCGCGGCGTCGACCTCCCCGCCGACGTGCGTGCGGTTCAGGTGATCCCGTCAGTGGTCGCCGACCGTTACGTGCAGCTGACACCCGCCTATTCGGGTGGCCCGAAGGCGCCGCGAAACATCACGCTGACCGAGAAGCAGACGATGGTTCCCGTCGAGGTCGACAAGATCTACGAGAGCGTCGAAAAGCTGTCGAAGGCGTTGGGTCCCAACGGAGCCAACAAGGACGGCGCGGTCAGCGACCTCGTCGCGGTCGGCGCGCAGAACCTCGAGGGCAACGGCGCCAAGCTCGGCGATGCCATCGAGAATCTGTCCAAGGCGACGACGACCCTGTCGGACTCGCGCGGCAACATCGTCGACACCGTCAACAATCTCGACGTGTTCGTCGGAGCGTTGAAGGAGAACGACTCCCAGGTGCGCCAGTTCAACAACCAGATGGCGTCGTTCAACACGTTCCTCGCGGGGGAGCGTCAGCAACTGTCGGCCGCGCTGAACAAACTGTCGATCGCACTCGGCGACGTCGCGACGTTCGTCGCTGACAATCGCGAGCAGATCGGCCAGACCGTCAACGATCTCAAGCCGACGACCCAGGCGCTCGTCAACACTCAACAGAGTCTCAAGGAGACGCTGACCGTGCTGCCGCTGACGATCAACAACCTGATCAACGCGTACGACGCGGAGTCGGGCACGATCGCCATGCGACTGACGCTGCCTGACCTGCAGGACCCGACACAGGCGACCTGCCAGTTCCTCGACCTCGGTGCGCTGCTTCCGGGTAATCCCGCGGCAGATCAGTTCAGCGACACGCTCAAGCCGTTCATCAACCAGTGCAAGACGATCGGTAAGCAGATCACCAACAACGTGCTCACCCCGATCCTGCCGGTGTTGCCGTTCGGCATCATGAGCAACAACAAGCTGCAGAAGTACCCGGTCCCGGGAACTGTTCCCGGGACACCCGACCCGCAGGCGAACCCGGGCCCGGCGACCAAGACGCCGGCATCGGCGAAGCCGTCGGCCACACCACGGTCGGGAGGTAACTGATGACTCGGCATCTCAGTCGGTTCGTTCCGCGCGCGTGGCGTGGGGTCATCGCCGCGGTGGTGGTCCTGACCGCGATGCTGACGGTCGCAGGTTGCGGGTCGAATGGAATCCAGTCGATTCCGCTGCCCGGCGGCGTCGACGTCGGCGACAACCCGCGCACCTACAAGATCCAGTTCTCGAACATTCTCGATCTGGTTCCGCAGTCGGTGGTCAAGCGTGACGGCATCCCCGTCGGACGTGTGACCAGTGTCGAGATCCCGAAGAACGAGTGGTTCGCGCTGGTCACCGTCAAGGTGAAGAACGACATCGATCTGTCCGATCAGGCTGGTGCAGCAGTGCAGCAGACGTCACTGCTCGGCGAGAAGTTCGTCGCACTGACAGAGCCTGCGAACAGTGCCTCGTTGCCACGCCAGGACCAGTCGACGGCGATCCCGCTGGATCGCACGCGTACCGCAACCGATATCGAGCAGGTACTCGGTGCGCTGTCGATGCTGCTCAACGGTGGTGGGATCAACCAGCTCGAACCGATCGTGACCGAGCTCAACAAGGCGCTCGACGGTCGTGCCGACAAGGTGCACGACCTGATCGGCAACGCCAGTTCACTCGTGGCAGGTCTCAATCGCCAGCGCGACTCGATTCTCGCGGCGATCGACGGCCTCGACAGGTTGTCGGACAGGGCCGCTGCGCAGACGACGCAGATCGACCGCATCCTCAAGGAACTGCCTGCAGGTGTGGCGGTGCTCGAGGAGCAGCGTCCGCAGTTCGTCGACCTGCTGACCAAGCTCGACAAGCTCGGACAGGTCGGCACCGACGTTCTCGGACGATCGCACGATGCGTTGATCACCGATCTGAAGGCGCTGCGTCCCGTGCTCACCGAGCTCGCGAAGGCGGCGCCGGACCTGATCACCGCAGCACCGTTGATGCTGACGCACCCGTTCCCGGACTCGTTGTTGCCTGCGGTGCAGGGCGATTCGACGAACCTGTTCATGACGCTCGACCTGCGTCTGCTGAATCAGCTCGAGGCGCTGGGCGTCGGTCAGGGGACGCCGAAGTACTCGCCCCCGCAGCGCCACGACGTTCCGGTGAATCAGAGCAACCCGTACATCAACGGAAACGGCCCGCGCTACGGATGGCCGACCATCACGTTGTTGCCGCCTGCCGCCAATGCGACACCGGGTCCGAACACACCACCGTCGGGTGGCCGCTATCCGGCATCGGCGACGGTCCCGCGCGGCAGTGGAGCGTCGGCGGCCAAACCCGCCAACTTCCCGGCGCCGGCGTCGAGTGACCAGAGGTTCATCGATGGTCCGCTGAAACTCCTGGGGGTCGGATAGATGATCAGCAGACTCGCGAAGATTCAGCTCATCTTGTTCGTGGTCGTCGGCCTGGTCGCGATCGCCTTTGTCGGCGCCAAGTACGCACGACTCGACAAGACGGTCGGAATCGGCACGTACACGGTGACGGCGTCGCTGAAAGATTCAGGCGGCATCTTCACCAATGCCGAGGTGACCTACATGGGCATCCCGGTCGGTCGTGTGGGCAAGCTCGAGCTGACCAAGACCGGAGTGAACGTCGCACTCGTCATCGACTCGAACTCGCCACAGATCCCGGCGGATTCGGTCGCGGTGGTCGCGAACCGTTCGGCGATCGGTGAGCAGTATGTCGACCTGCAGCCGCAGTCGACGGGCTCGCCCTACCTCGCCGACAACTCGACGATCACTCGGTCGTCGGTTCCGCCGCCACTCGAAGACGTCGTGTCGTCGGCGATCGACTTCACACAGTCGATCCCGATCGACGACCTGCACACGGTCATCACCGAGCTCGGCAAGGCGTTCAACGGACAGTCCGAGAACCTGACGCGGCTCGTCGACTCACTTGGCAAGCTCTCGCGCGCAGGTGTCGACAATCTCGACCAGACGATCTCGCTGATCAACAACGCCAACGTCGTGCTGGCGACGCAAGCCGAGCAGTCCGATCAGATCCTCGCGTGGTCGCGCAGCCTCGACCTGGTCACCGCGACGCTCGCGGCGTCCGACCCGGACCTGAGGCGATTGCTCACCACAGGAACGACGTCGGCGACGCAGATCTCGAATCTCATCCAGAAGAACGGCGGCGACATCGGGAAGGTCGTCGGTCAGCTCTCCGAGGTTGCACGCACGATCCAGCCCGCCGGCTACATGACGAACGGAACGTTCGCGATGCTGTCGGCGCTGTCGGCGGGTAGCCATTCACCTGCGCCCGGCGATGGACAGATCCACTTCGGCATCGTGCTCGAGACCAATAACCCGGCGGCGTGTACGCGTGGCTATGAGTCGACCGACGCCATGATCGACCAGATCCGTAAGAAGGACCCGAAATTCGATATCCGCTACGACGAGTTCCCGTTCAACACGCAGGCCTCCTGCGACGTCCCGTTCGGAAATCCGACCGGTGTGCGCAGCGCCAAGCGCGTGGAGTACGCGAACCCGAATATCACCCAGCCCTGGGATTCGACCCCGAAGAAGGATCCGGACAAGTTGAATCTGACCCCGTTGGCCACGCAGCTGGCGGCAATGATGGGCGTCCGTCCGGTCAAGCCGGGCGGGTTCGGAACCGACGGATTCGGTGGCTGACCTGGGAGAGCGCCGCGTCGTCGACGATGTGCGTCGATCGAATTGGCTCTCTCTCAGGTGTGCTCGATACAGTGACGCGCGATGACCACCATGACTGATCCGACAAAGGCGTCGGAGCCGACGAATGCCAACGACAGCACGTGGCGTAGTCACCCGCTCGTCGGTGTGCTCGCTATCGTCGCGGTGCTTATCGCCGCAGCATGCGTTGCCTTCTTCGGCTACCGCGCCTACGAGGTGTACTTCGTCGAGAAGCCGATCCAGACCGCGCGCGATGAGGCGGTGTCGGGTGCCGAGCAGGCGATCATCAACGTCACGACCGTCGACCCCAAGAACACCGCCGACTGGAAGCGTCGCGTCGACAGCTCGTTGACCGGCAAGGCCAAGGAGCAGATCACGGCGCAGGACGTGACGACGCTCAATCAGCAGATCACGCAGGCCGGGCCACAGGCTGCGACGCTGACGTCGCGGCTCAAGCGCTCAGCTCCGACCGAGGTCAATGCCGACGCAGGCACTGCCAAGGTGCTGATCTACGTCGACGCCACGGCCAAGCGCGAGAACGAGGCGGGCGTCACCCAGACGATGGGCTTCTCGGTCAGCATGACCAAGACGGACGGCACCTGGAAGGCGTCTAACATCTCCCCGCTCGATGGGATCAGCGTCGACGACCCGGGACAGTCCGGCTCTGGGAGTCAGCAGTCCGGCCAGCAACCCAGTCAGCAACAGGGAGGGGGGAACTGATGGTACGTCCACCGCGCAAGTCGGGTAACGGCCCGTCCCGTCGACCCTCCGCCTACCGGCCGCGCGTCGCAGGCCGTGGCCGTACCTCGGCCGCCGGCGAGCCGCAGACGCCCGAAACGACCGAGAGTCCTGAGACCACGGAGAGCCCTGCGACCACGGAGAGCTCTGCGACCGCGGGGACTCCTGAGGCCACAGAAAGCTCG
>NZ_DLSO01000110.1:0-18789 GCF_002500165.1 Gordonia sp. UBA7860
GTGCCCGGCGAGCTCTTGTGCCTGGGTGTTGTTGAACGCTCCTCGGTACGCCCTGCCGATCGGGGTGCGTGCGGTGGAGACGATGACTGCTTCGCGCATGAGTGTCCGTTCTTTCTGGTGCTGGTGCTTCTCGCGTGCTGGTGTTTTGCTTTGAGGTGTATGGCGGGCTCAGGGAATGAACACGAGGCGACCGACGGTCGTGCCCTCGCCAAGACGACCAACACCGTCGGCAACGTCGGACAGCGCAAGTCGTTCGCCCACAAGAGGTTTGACAAGCCCCTTGTCGGCCAACCTGGTCAGTTCGGCGTGGCACTCGTCGATCACCGCCGGGTTCTTGGTCTGGTAGAGACCCCAGTGCAGCCCGACGATCGAGTAGTTCTTGATCAACGCATGGTTGAGTGCGGGTTGCGGAATGGTGCCTCCTGCGAAGCCGATCACCACAATGCGCCCCTCGAATGCGATGCACTTGGTCGATCCGGCGTACGCGTCGCCGCCCACCGGGTCGAAGACGATGTCGGCGCCGTGTCCGCCGGTGAACTCCTTGACCGCGGAAACGAAGTCCTCGGAGCGCCGATCGACGACGATGTCTGCACCGAGTTCCTTGGCGTACAAAGCCTTTTCGGGTCCACCAACGACACCGATGACCTGCGCACCCGCAGCCTTGCCCAATTGAACTGCCGCACTGCCGACGCCTCCTGCGGCCGCGTGCACGAGCAGGTAGTCGCCCTCGGCGATCTGCGTCCGACGGTGCAGCGCGAACCATGCGGTCTGGTAGCCGATGCTCAGAGCGGCCGCCTCTGCGTCGTCGAGTGCATCGGGAGCGTGAAAGACGTTGGCCTGATTCATCAACGCGTACTCAGCGAACGCGCCGCCCGGCAGAATCGGGTTTCCCACGACCCGCTCGCCGACGACGGCACGATCGACTCCCTCACCGATGTCGACAACCTCACCACACAGTTCGACGCCGGGCGTGAACGGCAGCGGCGGCTTGATCTGGTACTTGCCCTGGCAGAGCAGGACATCGGGGAAGTTGGCCGGCGTGGCAAGAACTTTCACCAGAACCTCGCCGGGGCCTGCCGTGGGTGTATCGACCTCTTCTAGGGTCAGAACGTCGCGGGGATCACCGAGTTCGTTGACGCGCCAGGCTTTCATGGATGTGTCTCCTTCTATGGACTTCGAATGATGTTGTGGGATAGGCGGTGCCGAGGGCCGCGCCTTCGACGAGCAGGAGTCAGGCTGCGAGGTCGATCAGTTCGGCGAGGCGTCGGCGATGCCAGTAGCCGGTTCCGAACGCGAGTTGATCGGCCTTGGCCCGTTTGAGGTAGAGATGCGCCGGATACTCCCAGGTCATCCCGATACCGCCGTGAAGCTGCACGCATTCCTCCGCAGCGCGTACGGCGACGTCTCCGCAATACGACGCCGCCATGTGCGCAGCGATGGTCGCATCGAGGTCGCCGTGGGCCGCGGTGTCGGCGGCATAGCGGGCTGCCGCGCGTGCCGAACTGACTTCGAGCCAGAGGTCTGCCAGTCGGTGTTTGATCGCCTGGTACGAGCCGATCACCCTGCCGAACTGTCGACGCTCCTTGACATACGCGAGCGTCGTGTCGAGGCACCACTGCGCCACGCCGTACTGTTCGGAGGCCAGTAGTGCCACCGCGGTGGTGACGGCCGCCGTCAGCGCGGTTGCAGCGTCGGCGGTGTCGACTCGATTGGCGCGGACCCCGACCAGCTCGACGTCCGCGAGCGGACGCGTCATATCCAGCGACACAACGGGTTCGACGACGACTCCGGTGGCATCGGCGGCCACCACATGCAGCTCCAGCCCGTCCGGTCCGTTGACCGGGATGACGAGCAGATCCGCCTGTGCCGCACCGGCTACCGTCTCGACCCTGCCGTGCAGGACGCCGTCGACAGCGTCGACCGACGCCGCAACGGCACCCGGCGTCGTCGAGAACGGAATCAACAGTGCGCCCGTCTGCTCTCCCCCGGCGAGAGCACTGACCGTGTCTACGTCGCCCGCGTGCAGGAGCGCCTCGGTCGCGAGCACCGCGCTCGTCAGGAACGGGGTGGGCGCCACGGCGCGACCGATCTCCTCGAAGACCACAGCGGCCTCCCGCTCGGTCGCCCCTGCGCCGCCGAGGCGTTCGGGCACAAGCAATCCCGCGACGCCGATCTCACCGGCAAGCGACCTCCAGAGCGCAGCAGTGTCGATAGCCGGCTCGTCGTAGCTCGCCGACAGCGCAGCAGAATCGAGTCGGTCCTCGAAGAGCCTGCGTACCGCGGCACGCAGCGCCTCCTCGGTATCGCCATAGGCAAGGTCCGGCTGCCCGGACTGCGGTGCAGTCGTCGGTTGCACAGACTGCGGTGCAGTCGTCGGCGCGGCGCCAGATGCAGCAGCAGTTGCGGTTGTGGTTGTGGTCACCGTGGTAGGTCCTTCCATGCGATTCCCTTGTCGACGCGGTGTTCCGGCGGCAGGCCGAGCACGCGCTCGGCCACGACGTTGCGCAGGATCTCCGACGTTCCGCCCTCGATCGAGTTGCCCTTTGCCCGCAGATATCGGTATCCCGGCCCGCGTCCGGTGAAGTCGACGGTGTCCGGGCGTCGCAACGTCCAGTCGTCGTAGCGCAGTCCTTCGTCGCCTGCCAACTCGAGTTCGAGTCCCGAGATCGCTTGTGCCTGACGGGCAAAAGCCAGCTTCATCGCGGAGCCCTCGGGGCCCGGTTGGCCCGCCGCGAGCTGTTGGCGGAGGCGTTCTCCGGCGAGGCGGGTGACCTCTGCGTCGATCCACAGTTGCATCACCCGATCCAATGCCGCGGGCTCGCGGTCGTCCGGATTCTGGCGCCACCACTGCGCGAGCTTGCCGATCATCCCGCCCTCCCGGGGATTACCGGAGCCGATGGCAACCCGCTCGTTGTTGAGAGTCGTGGTGGCAACCCGCCATCCGTTGCCGACGTCGCTGATGCGGTCGGCGTCGGACACACGGACGTCGGTGAGGAAGACCTCGTTGAACTCCGCTTCTCCGGTGATCTGGCGCAGCGGCCGGATCTCGATACCCGGCGCACTCATGTCGACGACGAAGTACGTGAGCCCGGAGTGTTTCACCGCGCCGGGGTCGGTGCGCGCCACCAGGATTGCGCGCTGGGCGTTGTGCGCGCCCGATGTCCACACCTTCTGACCGTTGACCACCCACGAGTCTCCGTCGCGTACCGCACGCGTTGCCACGCCTGCGAGGTCCGACCCCGCTCCCGGCTCGCTGAACAACTGGCAGTAGATGTGTTCACCTGTGTAGAGCGGACGTAGGAAACGGGCGCGCTGTTCCTCGGTGCCGAGCGCGGCGATCGTCGGTGCCGCCATTCCCAGTCCGATTCCGTTGCGACCGCGCGCGGGCCCCGGAGCACCGGCCGCGTCGAGCGCGGCATCCACGCTGGCCTGATAGGTCTGCGCGATTCCGAGTCCACCGTGGCCGACCGGGAAGTGCACCCAGGCCAGTCCGGCATCGAAACGTGCACCGAGGAAAT
This sequence comes from Gordonia sp. UBA7860, assembly GCF_002500165.1. NCBI lineage: Bacteria > Bacillati > Actinomycetota > Actinomycetes > Mycobacteriales > Gordoniaceae > Gordonia > Gordonia sp. UBA7860. The sequence continues at coordinate 3,519 of NZ_DLSO01000110.1, forward strand.
CGCTTTCGGATGTCTCGGTCGGCGGATGGGTGGCGAGCAGCTGTGTCACGCGCGCGTCGAGGTCGGCGGTGATGTCGTCGGATACGGGCGCTGAAGCATCCTGGAGCACTGGGCATCGATCCTTTCGGGTAGCGGTGGAGTGATTGGCGAGGCGCGTGCCGTCAGTCCTTCGGTCCGCCGGCCACGTAGACGACCTGGCCGGAGACGAATCCCGCTCCCTCGGAGATGAAGAACGAGGCAGTGTGTGCGATGTCCTCCGGCTTTCCGGTTCGTGCGACGGGAATCGCTGCGGCACTGGCCTTCTTGAGCTCATCGAAGTCGACGCCCATCCGCGCGGCGGTCGCCGCTGTCATGTCCGTCTCGATGAATCCCGGTGCGATGGCGTTGGCCGTCACGCCGAACTTGCCCAGTTCGATCGCGAGCGTCTTGGTGAAGCCCTGCATGCCCGCCTTGGCCGCGGAGTAATTGGCCTGACCACGGTTGCCGAGCGCCGAGGTGCTCGACAGATTCACGATCCGACCCCATCCGGCGTCGACCATGTACTTCTGCGCTGCCTTGCTGACGTTGAAGGCACCGCGCAGATGCACCGCCATGACCGTGTCCCAGTCGTCGACGCTCATCTAGAACAGCAGGTTGTCGCGCAGGATGCCAGCATTGTTGACGACAACCGTCGGCGCACCGAGTTCGGCGACAACCTTCTCTACGGCCGCGCTGACCGATGCCTCGTCGGAGACGTCGGCGCCCACTGCGATCGCCTTGCCGCCGCCCGCGGTGATTGCGGCCACGGTGTCGGCGCATGCCGCGGCGTCGAGATCGAGCACCGCGACGGCAAGCCCGTCGTCGGCAAGCCTTTTCGCGATCGCGGCGCCGATTCCGCGCGCTGCTCCGGTGACGATCGCTACCTTCTGCTTCATGGTGTTTCCTCCGTTGTTCGGTATTGAGGTGGATCTCAGAATGTGCTGTATGTGAATGTGGTTGTGAGCGTTGATGTGTGGTCGTGCCCCGAGCGGACTATCGGTACTGCGAGGCGTCGCCGAGTCGTTGGCCGCCGTCGATCACCATCACCTCGCCCGTCATCCACGACGACGCGTCGGAGGCGAGAAAGACGATGGCCGACGCGATGTCCTCGGGCTCGCCGATTCGGCCGAGCGGCGTGGCGGCGGCAACCTGCGGCTCGTGCTCTCGCCACAGCGCCTCGGCGAGCTTGGTGCGGACGACGCCGGGCGCGACGCCGTTCACCCGGATGCGCGGAGACAACTCGAGCGACAGTTGCTCGGTGAGGTAGATCAGCGCCGATTTCGTGGTGTTGTACACGCCGATGTTCGCCTCGTGAACCATCCCGCCGATCGACGCGGTGTTGATGACCGATCCCCCGCGCTCACCCATCCACGCCTGCACGGCGAGCTTGGTCCACAGCAGGGGCGCCCAGAGGTTCACGTCGACGGTCTTGGCGAATCGTGCGTGGTCCTGGGTGATGAGCGGGCCCGCGGCAGGGTTGGTCCCGGCGTTGTTGACCAGAATGTCGATGCTGCCGAAACGTTCCAGCGTGAGTTCGACGCAGCGTTGCGCGGCATCCTCGTCGACAGCGTGGGCCGCGACGCCGAGCGCGCGAGGTCCGATCTGAGCCGCCGCCGCGTCGGCCGACTCCTGCTTGCGCGAGGTGACGACGACGTTGGCGCCGGCGTCAGCCAGTGCAACCGCGGCGGCGAGGCCGATACCGCGCGAGGCCCCGGACACCAGTGCCGTCCGTCCGGCGAGGTCGTGAGATGTCATGGCGCAGAGATCCTTTCGGTGGTGAGCAGGCCGACGTCCCGTCGGGTCGTCGTCGACGTCGTCGTCGAGAATTTGCTCGCGAGGCAGAGCGCTCCCTCACAAACTGACCCATAACGTGATCACAGTCTCGACAACCATCTATAGTTGAAGGTGATTTCAGATTCAACATCGCCCCGTGGCGATCTGAGCACAGGAGGAACCTTGACCACCGCAACACAGCCCGTCCGCCCGACCACGGCCGCCGATCTCACCGAGCTGGTCGGAACCGAACTCGGGCCGACACCGTGGTACGCCGTCGAGCAGGACCGGGTGAATGCCTTCGCCGACGCCACCGATGACCACCAGTGGATCCACCTCGACACCGAGCGCGCCGCCACCAGCGACCTCGGCGGGACGATTGCACACGGCCTGCTCACCCTGTCCCTCGGACCCCATCTGTCGAGCCAGTTGATCAAGTTCGACGGTTTCGCACACAGCCTCAACTACGGCTACAACAAGGTCCGTTTCCCCGCTCCCGTACCCGTGGGTTCGCGCGTACGGATGCGCGTCACCGTCGTATCCGCCGACGAGGTCTCCGGTGGCATCCAGGTGGTGACGTCGCAGGTCATGGAGCGTGAGGGCTCCGACAAGCCAGTGATGGTCGCGGAGTCGATCGCCCGGGTCGTCGCCGCTTCTTGACGCACAACGACGTGTCCACCACCTTGATCTGAAAGGCAACTCCCATGGTCAATCTCATCGATCCCGTCATGCGTCACGCGACGACACGGCCCGATGCGACCGCTCTTCTCGGTGACTCGACGTCACTGACCTACGGAGAGTTCTACGACGCGGCGTTGGCCTACGCCGGGGCGCTGCGCGATGCGGGCATCCGACGCGGAGATCGTGTGCTGCTCGCGGCACCTTCGGTCCCCGAGTTCGCGATTGCCTACATGGGCATTCAGGCGCTCGGCGCCACCGTGATCACCGTCAACACGATGTCCACCGCCGCAGAGGTCGGCTACTTCCTCAGCAACTCACAGGCGTCACTGGCCATCGGGCACGTCACGCTCGGCCCAGCGGTCGTCGATGCCGCAGCGCAGGCCGGTGTTCCCTCGTGGCAACTCGACGCCGCTGCGGCGAGTCCGGGTAACGCGACCGCGACACCACTGGAGGCCCCCGTCGACCGCGCACCCGACGAGACCGCCGCCCTGCTCTACACCTCTGGCACCACAGGAAAGCCCAAAGGCGCCGAGCTGACGGTCAAGAATCTGCTGTCGGCCGGAGAAGTGGCAGGCGAGGTCAGCAGGGGCACCGCAGACGACAGGTTGGGTACCGGACTGCCGCTGTTCCACGTCTTCGGTCAGGCGTCGGTGATGATGGCAGCCTTCACCACGGGCGCATCGATGTCGCTGCTGAGCCGGTTCACCCCGCGCGCAATGATCGACATGCTCGCACGCGATCGGCTGACAGTGATGTGCGGCGTCCCGACCATGTGGAACGCGATGCTGCACGAGGCGACGGAAGCGGACGGCGAAGGTTTTGCACATCTGCGCGTTGCCGTCTCCGGCGGAGCGTCGCTGCCCGGGGAGATCGCACGCGCCTTCGAGGAGCGCTTCGGGTGCACCCTGCTCGAGGGCTACGGGTTGACCGAGACCACCGCGATGGCGACGTTCAACGACATCGACCGCGGCGGAAAGATCGGTAGCACCGGCGCCGTGGTGCCGCGCATGCGCGTCGAGGTACGCGACGCCGACGGAGCCGTGTGCGCACCGGGCGTCGTCGGTGAGGTGTTCATCGCGGGCGACATGGTGTTCAAGGGTTACTGGCGCAATGACGAGGCGACCGCCGCGGCACTGTCGCACAACGGTTGGTTCCGCACAGGCGATCTCGGCGAGATCGACGTCGACGGTGATCTACGGATCGTCGACCGCGTGAAGGATCTGATCATCCGTGGTGGCTACAACGTCTATCCCGGCGAGGTCGAGGAGATCCTCTACCAGCACCCGGATGTGGTCGAAGCGGCAGTCGTCGGCGTCCCCGACAGCCACTACGGCGAAGAAGTCGCGGCGGTCGTCGTACTGACGCCGGGAGCAACAGCCACCCACGACGACATCGAGTCGTGGTGTCGAGAGCGGTTGTCCGCCTACAAGATTCCCCGCATTGTCTTGTTCGTCGACGAGCTACCCAAGGGATCTACCGGAAAGATCCTCAAACGCAACATCGATCGCACGTCACTGAGGAGGACCACCGCATGAGCGCAGTCAACCGCCAGATCAGACTCGCGGCTCGACCCACGGGTGAGATCGACGAGAACACATTCACCGTCACCGAAGAACCGATCCCACAACCGTCGGCGGGCGAGTTCGTTGTCGCCGTCGACTATGTCTCGGTCGATCCCGCCATGCGCGGTTGGCTCGACGACGTGCCGTCGTACATCCCTCCGGTGGGTATCGGCGAGGTCATGCGCGCACACGCCGTCGGCACCGTCGTGGCGTCGGAGAATGACAAGTACCCCGTGGACACCGTGGTGTCCGGACCGTTCGGTGCGCAGGAGTACGCCGTGTCCGACGGCCACGACATCATGGTGGTCGATACCGATCTCGCGCCCGCACCGACCTGGCTCGGCGCGCTCGGATTCCCCGGAATGACAGCGTATTTCGGGCTGCTCGACGTCGCACAGACGAAGCCGGGCGACACCGTGCTGATCTCGGGCGCGGCGGGTGCCGTCGGCAGCGTCGCCGGGCAGATCGCAAAACTGATGGGCTGCAGGGTGATCGGGGTGGCCGGTGGCGAGCGCAAGTGCTCATGGCTGACCGACGAACTCGGATTCGACGCCGCCATCGACTACAAGCAGGGTTCCATCGGCAGACCGCTGCGTGCGGCCGCTCCCAGGGGCATCGACGTGTACTTCGACAATGTCGGTGGCGATGTGCTCAATTCGGCTCTGGCACAGTTGCGTACACACGCACGCGTGGTGATCTGCGGAGCGATCTCGGGGTACAACGCCACGACGCCCCCGCCCGGGCCGTCGCGCTACCTATCGCTGTTGATCAACCGCGCGTCGATGGCCGGATTCATCATCTTCGACTACCGGCGTCGCTACCCGGAGGCTCAAGCCGCATTGCAAGCCTGGATTCGGTCGGGTCAGATCACCGCGGCCGAGCAGGTCGAGAAGGGCGACATCACGGCGTTCGGCGACACTCTCGCCATGCTGTTCTCCGGAGCCAACACGGGCAAGCTGGTGTTGCAGATCCGTTAGCCCGATCGGGCCCCAAGGGATGTAACCCTTTCGTACGAAACCCAGAGCGGGGGAGGCGATTTCCTCCCCCGCTCTGGGTTTCTCACGCTGTTCTGTTGTTCCGCTCTTACTGGTGTCGCTGACGACCGAGCTGACGAATCCACGCCCGTGAGTCGGCGGGATCGATCACATCGTCGAGTTCGAAGGTCGTGGCGGAGTGCAGCGCCTTGCCGTGCTCGTACGCTTTTGCCACCAACTCGGCGAACAACGCGTCCCGCTCGGCAGGATCATCGATCGCTTCGAGCTCCTTTCGGAATCCGAGTCGTACCGAACCCTCCAGTCCCATCGGTCCGATCTCGCCCGTCGGCCACGCGACGGTGAACTGCGGTGCGTGGAACGAGCCGCCCGCCATTGCCATCGCACCGAGACCGTAGCCCTTGCGCAGGATGATCGTTCCCAACGGCACAGTCAGCCGCGCACCGGCGACGAACAACCGTGAGAACCGGCGCACGGTTGCATGCTCCTCCGAATCCGGCCCCACCATGAACCCCGGTGTGTCACAGAGGGTCACCACCGGGAGCCTGTGTGCTTCGCACATTTCCAGGAAGTCGGCAGTCTTGTCGGCGGCCTCCGCGTCGATCGCGCCACCGAGGTGCGCACTCGAGTTCGCGACCACTCCGTATGCCACGCCTTCGACTCGGATCAGGGCGGTGACGACTCCCATGCCGTAGTCGGCCCGCACCTCGAGCGTTGAGGCGCGATCCGCAATGGAGTCGATCGCCTCGCGAACGTCGTAGGCGCGCAGGCGATTCTCGGGTACCACGTGTCGGGAGAGCCTGGTGTCCGGCGCGTCCCAGTCGACGACGTCGCCCTGGAAGTACGCGAGGTATCGCCGTGCCAGATCGACGGCGTCGGCTTCGTCGCGCGCCGCGATATGCACGACGCCGTTGCGACGCTGAAGCTCGACCGGACCGATGTCCTCGGGACGGAACACGCCGAGACCACCGCCCTCGACCATCGCCGGACCGCCCATGCCTATGTTGGCTTCGGGTGTGGCGATGAGGACGTCACACGCTCCGGCGAGTGCGGCATTGCCTGCGAAACACCGACCCGAGACAACAGCGATCGTCGGCACCCGGCCGCGCAACGAGGCCATTTCTCGGAACGTGTTGAGCTCCAGGCCCGCCGCACCGTTGGCATCGGTATCACCCGGCCGGCCTCCACCGCCCTCGGCGAAAAGCACCAGCGGAACATTCTTGCGCTTGGCCAACTCGATCAGCCGATCGGTCTTGGCGTGGTTACGCAGTCCCTGCGTGCCCGCCAGCACCGTGTAGTCGTACGAGATAACCACAGCTTCAGCAGCTTTGGCACCGAACCGGTCGGCACCTATCGTCGCCACCCCGCCAACCAGTCCGTCGGCGGGAGTGTTCGCAACGAGGTCTTCTTCGGTGCGGCGCGTGCGCTGAGCGGCAAGTGCCAACGCCCCGTATTCGACAAAGCTGTCGTCGTCGACGAGGTCAGTGATGTTTTCGCGAGCGGTACGTCGACCGATTCGGTGGCGCTTGGCAACCGCGTCGGGACGCGCGGCGTCGAGCGTCACCTCGTGCCGCGCGTTGATCTCGGCGAGATCGGGCCGGATGTGGCCCGGGTCGATCTCGGCGCGAGTCTCGACATCTGCATCACCGCCGGCAGCTCCGACGACCGCCAACGGTCGACCGGTTGCGACGGCCTGACCCGGTTCGACCAGCGCCCGGATCAGTGTTGCCGCGGTGGGCACCGACACGGTGTGCTGCATCTTCATCGCTTCCAGCACAACAAGTGCCGTACCGGGCGCTGCGGCGACGCCCGCCTCCGCCACCTCGACGACCACCCCGGACATCGGGGCCACCAGCACGTCCTCGCCGTCGGCGAGTTCGACGTCGAGCACCGGCGCCTCGGCGTCGTCGGCGATCGGCTTGGCCGCGCCTGCGGTGTCGAATTCGGTTGCACGCGCGACGAGTTCGTCGATGTGCTCGCCGAGGTATCCCGTCGTGACCGAGCCTGCTCCGAATGCCTTGTCGCCGAGTATCGCGCGTAGCAGGCCGACGTTGGTCGCGACGCCGTCGATGACGAATTCGCCCAACGCATCGGCGGTCTTGCGCGTCGCGATGGTGAAATCACCCCGCGCTGTGTGGCCGATCACCTTGGCGAGCAACGAATCGTAGCGCGGGCTCGTTGTGAGGCCCGGCCGCCCGAACGTGTCCACCCGGACCCCGGGTCCCGTTGGCGCTGAGAACGACCGCAACGTGCCCGATTGCGGCACCGTCGTGCCATCCGGGGTTGTGGTCTCCATGTTCACGCGCGCCTGGATCGCGACACCCGCCGTATCCACGGGTGTTCCGGTCACGGCTTCACCGTCGGAGGTGATGCCCGCGGGTAGCCCCAGCTCTCCGAAGCGCCGGTCTGCGGCGATGGCCAACCCGATCTCGACGAGGTCGCAACCGGTCACCTCTTCGGTGATGGTGTGCTCCACCTGAATTCGCGGATTGACCTCGAGGAAGACGAATCGATCTCCAGCGACGAGGAACTCGACCGTCGCCAGCCCGCGATATCCGTTGGCGGCACACAGCCGTGCCGCACACGCGTGCAGTCCGGCACGCATCTCGTCGGAGAGGTGTTGTGCCGGAGCGATCTCGATGAGCTTCTGATGTCTGCGCTGCACACTGCAGTCGCGATCACCGAGCGCGAGTGCCGTAGTTCCAGATGTCGTTGTCCCCGAGCTGGACTCAGCCGAGATGATCTGTACCTCGATGTGCCGCGCCGAGCCGCACAGCTCCTCGGCGAACAGGTCCGCGTTGCCGAATCCCGCCAGTGCCTCGGCGGCACACGTCTTCATCGCGTCGCCGATCTGGTCGGCAGAGGTGACCTCTCGCATGCCGCGACCGCCACCGCCTGCCACCGCTTTGATCATCACGCCCGACGGGTGCGCGGCGAGCAGTTGGGCGACCTGCGCCTCGTCGACCCCGCTCTCGGTGGCGTCGAGGACCGGCACCTCTGCGGCGATCGCTGCTCGTCGGGCCGACGCCTTGTCGCCGAACGTCTCGAGGGCTTGTGCCGACGGACCAACGAACCGCAGACCGGCGGCAGCACAGGCGCGCGCCAAACGTGGCTCCTCGCTGAGGAATCCGTATCCGGGATGGACAAAGGTGGCGCCGGTGCGCTGCGCGGCGTCGATGATCGCGTCGACGTCGAGGTACGCCTGCGGTCCGACGCCCTCGAGCGCGACGGCCTCGTCGGCGGCACTGACGTGTGGTGCCTCGGCGTCGTCCGCGGCATACACCGCGACGACGCGATGCCCGGTCTCGTGGGCGGTGCGGATGATACGGAGAGCGATCTCCCCACGGTTGGCGACGAGTACGGTTGCTGAACTCATGCTTTTCCCACCTTCGCGAAGAGGTCGCCCTTGCGTACCTTGCCTGTTGCGGTCATCGGAAGTTGTTCGATGATCTCGATCTCCGGCACCTTGTAACCTGCCATGTTCTGTCGCGCCCAGGCGATGATGTCGTCGGCCGAGAGTTCTTCGCCGTCGCGCAGTTGCACGAAGGCGAAGGCGATCTGACCTCGTCGTCGATCCGGTTTGGGTACCACCGCAGCTTTGTCGACGGCCGGATGAAGCATCAGCAGCGACTCGACCTCCGAGGGGAAGACGCTCATGCCGTTGGTCTTGATCATCTCCTTGTTGCGCGCCAGGTAGTGCAGCGCGCCGCGCTCGCTGAACTTGCCGAAATCGCCTGTCTGGAGCCAACCGTCACGCAAGGCGTCGGCGGTCGCCTCGGGATTGCGATGGTAGCCGACCATCACCGACGGACTGCGCACGATGATCTGGCCCTCGCTGCCAATCGGGACCGGATCGCCGTCGGCGTCGACGATCAGGATGTCCGTGCCGGGAACGGGTACCCCGCAGAACACCGGGTCGCCCAACAGGTCGTAGTCTCCGGCGGAGTAGCCGAGTGTGATGGTGTCCGCGGTGTGCGTTTCGGTCATCCCGTAGCTGCCTTCGCGCAACGTGTTCCCCGTCGCCTCATGCCAGCGAGCGCGGACCGTCGGGTCGAGTTTCGACACAAAAGACACTGCGAGCGGATTGGTCAACGAGGTGAGGTCGTGCGTCGAGAAGTCTTCGCGCTCCATCAATTCGATGTAGTTGTCGACGGTGCCGATCATCGAATCCACGCGATAGTTCTCGATGCCGTCGAGTACGACGCCCGCATCCCATCGCGTCAGCAAGACGACGGTGTCGCCGTTCACCAGTGGGACCAGGATTCCGGTGTCCTCCCCGGCGATCCAGAACACCGGCATGAAGACCAGCGACGCACCATGTACGGCCCCGACCCGACGGCCATGCGCCGCAGTCGCCGTGACCGCGGTGTAGAGCATGTGCCCCTGAGTGTGCTGACATCCCTTGGGCATTCCGGTCGTCCCGCCCGTATAGTTCAGCGCGGCAAGACGATCCGGGTCGACCGGTGGAAAGTCGGTAGGCGCAGGCGTCGCGACGATCCGAGCCCAGTCCGTTGACTCCCCGGTCCGCTCGAACGGTGCGGCGGGGCTGTCCGCGAGCAGCATGTCGGAGAGATCTGTTGTCGCGATGACGCGCACCTGCGTGCGATCACGAACCGTCTCGACGAGGGCGGCGAGCGTTGGCTGGGTGATCACCACGCTCACCTCGGCGTCGGCGAGTTCGTGAGCGAGTTCGTGCTCGCGGAGCATCGGATTCACGGGCACATGAACGGCACCGAGTTTTAGTGTCGCCATCATCGCGATGTGGAACTGCGGACAGTTGCCCAGGTACAGGCCGACGCTGTCGCCGACGCCAATCCCCTGTGCGCGGAGCCAGCCCGCCACACTGTCGGAAAGTGCGTCGTATTCGGCATAGGTGATCTCGCGGCCATAGAAGGCGATCGCCACTGCGGCTGGGGTCTCACGTGCCCAGTGCCGCAGGTAACCGACGATGCCCTGCGCCTCGACCGACGATTCGACGGTCCGCGGTACGTCGGCGGGCCAGTTCTCTTGCTGGATGCGGCAGACCTCGGCCAACGCCGTCTCGAGCGCGTTGTCGGCGCCTGTAGACGGGGAGGTGGTGCTTGACGGCGAGGTGGTCGTCGATGAGGTGTTCACAGTGCTTCTCCTCGGTTCTCGATCATTCGTCCACGCGGGTGGACATCTGCGGTGCCGGCGTCGTGGTCGAGGCGTCGACACGGTTGGCTTTCTGTACGGATCTCACGCGGTACGGATCTCACGCGGTATGGATCTCACGCGGTTGCGGGTAGTCCGAACGTTTCGGTCAGTTGCCTCGCCGTGTCGGCGCCGTCGGTATGGAGGACGCCCGCGATCCCGAGCTTCGCTGCACCGTCGAGGTTCTGTTGGAGGTCGTCGATCATCACCGAATCCTGCGGGGCCACACCGAGCCGTTCGCACGCGATCTCGAAGATCCGACGCGATGGCTTGCGTATCCCGACCTCAGCGGAGATGACGACAACATCCGCGAGCTCGCTGAGCTCGAAGCCCGCATAGGTATCTCGTCCGAACGCGTTGGACACCAGGGCAACTGGAACCGACGCGGCGCGCAGCCGACCCAGCATGGCAATCGTCTCGTCGTCACGCTCGAGTCGGTGCTGCATCCTCGCGGAGAGTCCATCGGACGGCACGCTTACCCCGTGTGCCCCGAGTCGGGCGGCGAAACCCTTGTCGAAGGTCTCGGCGTCGATCCGTCCTGCCTCATGATCTGCGAGCAGCCTGCGGGATTGCTCGTCGTGTCCGAGTAGACGCAGCGGCAGCTCACGGTCGCCGATCTCCGCGCCGAAGGCCCGGAAGGCGTCGAGCACGCTGGTGGTCACCACTCCCCCGAAATCGATGAGCACAGCTGATCGCGTAGCGGAACTTGATCGCACAGTTGAACTTGACCTCATATTCAATTTGTAACACACAACACGTTGGAAAAGGGAGAGCTGCCCACCTCACAGAGGTGGGCAGCTCTCCCATTGGTCAGCCGGCGTTGGTCAGTTCGTGGCCGCGAGACCAGGAACTGCGTTCGGGTCCTCCCGAACCGATGCGGGATTCGTCTCCCGCAAACGCCATGCCGACGCAAAGGTGATCAATCCCATCACCGCGACGAAGGCTGCGACCAGCGTCGTGGTTCCGGTAGCGGAGATCAGCCAGGTCATGATGAACGGCGTCGATCCGCTGATCAGGATGGCAGCGAGCTGGTAGGCCAGCGAGGCGCCCGAGTAGCGGACGTGCGGCTCGAACAGTTCACCCATGTACGCGGCGATCGGACCATAGGTCATCGACTGGAACACGGCAGCCACCGTGACCGCGATCATGAACATCGGCAACGACGCTGTGTTGACGAGCATGAAGTACGGGAACGCCCACAGCAGAATCCCCACGCCGCCGATCATGATGAGCGGTCGACGTCCGACTCTGTCCGACAACGAGCCCGCCCAGATCGTCACCGGAAGCGAGACAAGGCAACTGAGCATGGACCCGATCAGCAATTCGTCTCGATCCATGCCGAGTTCGGCTGTCGCATAACTCAATACGCCCGCAATCGAGATATAGAAGATGGAGTTGGTCGCAGCGAGCAGACCACAGCCCAGCAGGATCGTCCGCCAGTGCTTCTTGACAGCCTCCACCAGCGGTGCCTGTGTGACCTCCTGCCTACCTGCAGAGACTTCCTGTTCCAGCTCCTTGAACTCGTCACTGTCCTCGACGCGCGTCTGGATGAAGTAGACCACCGGGAACAGCACGACGCTGAGCAGGAACGGAATACGCCAACCCCACTCCAGGAACGCCGAATTCGACACCGCGGAACTCGATCCCAAAAAGATCATGTTGCCCAGCAGAACACCGCACGCCACACCCATCTGACCGAAGGTGCCCGCGAAGCCACGCCGCTTGGGACTTGCCGACTCCGTCAGCAACAGCACGATTCCGCCCCATTGACCGCCACAAGCCAAGCCCTGCAGGAATCGCAATGCGACCAACAGGATCGGTGCCGCGACTCCGATCGTTCCGGCGGTCGGCAGACACCCGATCAGGAACGTCGCCAGCCCCATCACGAACAGGCAGACCACCACGACTGGCTTTCGGCCGAACTTGTCACCGTAGTGGCCCGCGATGATCCCGCCGATCGGGCGCGCGACGAAGCCGGCCCAGAAGGTGCTGAACGACAGCAACGTACCCATCAACGGCGATGAGTCGGGAAAGAAGATGTGCGGGAACACAAGTGCCGCAGCAGTTCCGTAGAGGAAGAAGTCGTACCACTCGATCGAGCTACCGACGAGCCCTGCGGCGAGCAACTTCCGATGCGCTCGCCTTCTTCCCTGCGCGACCTCCTCGCGCTGGGCAACTACTTCTGATGTCATCGATCACTCCTCATTCGGCTTCAGCAGATTGAACTGAATCTGAGTTCATATTCAGAGAAGAAGCTAGTGATGTCAATCACTTGAGACGAATCGGAGTGATATGGCTCATCGTCCAGCCACTAAAGAGAGCTGGCTTTCAGATCTATTCAGGGGTGCACAACTGAGAGAAGTCGTGCAACACTATTCAGAGCACAGTCGTTCACTGAACTGTTGTGACAGCCACACGAATCATCGCTTCCGAACGGAGCACTGCATGAGTATCCGTCTTCCCGAGGTGATCGGATCGGTCGTCGAAGCAGGCCTCTCGCCGCATCCGGTCGACCGGTACCTCGAACTGCTCGACCCAATGATCACCTGGCGCGATCTGCGCGCAAAGGTCGTCGACGTCACACGTCCGACCTCACGAACCGTCCGCATCACCTTGGCCCCCACCAGGCAGTGGCGCGGCCACCGCGCCGGACAGTTCATCCAGCTCAAAGTGGTAATCGACGGCGTCAGACACGTCCGTTGCTTCTCGCCCGCCAACGCGCAGGGGCACTCCGACGTCATCGAGTTGACCATCACCGCTCACGACGACGGGTTCGTCTCGACGTACCTTCGCGACAATGCGAAAGTCGGCGACGTCTACGGCCTCGAACAAGCCGACGGCGACTTCGTCCTGCCGCAGAGTCCGACGGGTCCCGTGGTGTTCATCAGCGGAGGCAGCGGCGTAACGCCGACGCTGTCGATGCTGAGAACACTTGTAGCCTCAGCGCACGGTGGTCCCGTCACGTTCGTCCACTACGCACGGACGTCCGACGACGTCGCGTACGCCACAGAACTCAATGCGCTCGCAGCCGCGCACTCGAACGTCGATGTGCGCCTGCGGTACACCCGCGGGTCCCACGGAGACTCCAATGCAGGACACTTCACACCTGCACATCTCGACGACATCGCTCTCGACGACGCAGACGTCTTCGTCTGCGGGCCGTTCACGCTGATGGATGCTGTCATCGACCATCTCGCCGACGCCCACCCCACGGCGCGAGTACACAGCGAATCCTTCCGCCCGGCTCCGGCGGCGATCATCGATCCCGACGAACCGATCTCCGGCGACGTCGCATTCACGACGTCCGGCAAGGTCGCAGCCAACGACGGCCGCACCATTCTCGATCAGGCGGAATCCGCAGGACTGTCTCCCAAGTCGGGCTGCCGAATGGGAATCTGCTTCTCCTGCACCGCAGTAAAGAAATCCGGCTGCACCCGCAACGTGCTGACCGGCGACATCGACAGCGAAGCCGACAAGCAGATTCAGCTCTGTATCAACGCACCTGTCGGCGACGTGGAAATCGAGGTTTAACAATGACTGTCACCACCATCACCCCGTCCGAGCACACCAACGTTCCGCCTGCGCTGCGCGGATCGTCGGACCCCAACACCCTTCATCTGAGCTACGAGCAGGTCGAAGCGCTCGGTCGCGACCTCGACGAGGTGCGCGCGCGCGTCGTCGCCGACCTCGGTACGAAGGATCGCGAATACCTCTACTCGATCATCCGCGCGCAGCGTGGTTTCGAGATCGCTGGCCGCGGGCTGCTGTTCTTCGGTTGGTTCCCCCCTGCCTGGGTCGCCGGTGTCGGCGCACTGAGTGTGTCCAAGATCCTCGACAACATGGAGATCGGGCACAACGTCATGCACGGCCAGTACGACTGGATGCGCGAGGACACCTACAACTCGCGCGAATTCGAGTGGGACACAGTGTGTCCCGCCGACCAGTGGAAGCACAGCCACAACTACATGCACCATACATTCACCAACATCATCGGTGAGGACCGTGACATCGGCTACGGCATCCTCCGGATGGCCCGCGACCAGAAGTGGAACCCCTACTATCTCGGCAATCTCGGATACGCGACAGCGCTGATGCTGCTGTTCGAGTGGGGTGTGATGCTCCACGACCTCGAGGCCGAGAACATCGTGGCGGGCAAGCGCAAGTGGACCGACGTCAAGGGCCTGGTCAAGGGCATGTGGCGTAAGGCGAGCAAGCAGGTCCTCAAGGACTACATCGTCTTCCCTGCGCTGTCGGGTCCGTTCTTCCTCCCGACGCTGCTCGGCAATGCCAGCGCGAACCTGGTGCGCAACATCTGGACGTACTCGATCATCTTCTGCGGCCACTTCCCCACCGGGGCACAGACGTTCAGCGCCGACGAATGCAAGGACGAGACCCGCGGGCAGTGGTATCTGCGACAGATGCTCGGCTCAGCCAACATCACCGGGAGCAGCCTGTTCCACATCATGAGCGGCAACCTCTCGCACCAGATCGAGCACCACCTCTTCCCCGACATCCCCGCGAGCCGTTACCCGACCATCGCCAAGGACGTCCAGGAGATCTGCGAGAAGTACGGCCTGCCGTACAACACCGGACCTCTGCACCAGCAGTTGGCGTCGACATGGTCGAAGATCGCGAAGCTCTCCCTGCCCAACTTCATGACCTCCGACGACAACGACCTCACCGTCATCGTCGAGCGAGAGAAGTCGGCCGGAGTAGCCTGACGCACATGATCGATCGCTACGAACGCAACAAGGACATCGTCCAGGAGATCGTCGAATCCACCGCAACGCACGTTGGACGGATCGCGACGATCATCACGACGGCGGTCGCCGACGTCGCGCGCGAGATCGGCGACATCGTCACCGACGGCTTCGAGATGCGTGATGCGGCTCGAAAGGCCAAGGCCGACGACCATCGTGAGGTCGTCGACGCGGAATTGGTCGACGCGATCGACGATGCCGATCTGAACCGCGTTCGTCGACACGTCGGGTTGGCGTCGACGCGATCAGCGGGGCAGTGCCTGGTCGACGTGAGCTCGGGACCGTCGGGAACCGAGATCGTCGTCGTCAACGA